>JAKAJA010000242.1 GCA_021814085.1 Acidobacteriota bacterium
ACATTTACACCCGCCTGGGCAACCCCACGACCCACATGCTCGAGGACAACCTGGCTGCCCTCGAGGAGGGGACCTGCGCCCTGGCCACCTCTTCCGGGATGGCCGCCGTTTCCACCATATTCTTCGCACTCCTGTCCGCGGGGGACCACGTGGTCTGCAGCCAGGCCGTCTACGGTCCTTCCCGGCTCGTCCTCGAGCGCGACTTCTCCCGGTTCGGAGTGGCCTCCACCATGGTGGAGACGAGCGACACGCAGGCCATCCGGGACGCCGTCACCGGCAAGACGCGCCTCATCTACGTGGAGACCCCCTCCAACCCCACCCTCACGGTCACGGACATCGAGGCCGCGGCCAAGATCGCCCATGAGGCGGGCGCGCTGCTGGTCGTGGACAACACCTTCTGCAGCCCCATCCTCCAGCGCCCCCTGCGGTTCGGCGCGGATGCCGTGCTGCACTCCGTGACCAAGTTCATCAACGGGCACGCCGACGTGGTGGGCGGCGTGATGGTGTTCAAGGACGATGCCCTCATGAAGCGCGCCAAGGCCGCCCTCTCTTTCCTCGGCGGGACCATGGATCCCCACCAGGCGTGGCTCGTCCTCCGGGGGGTGAAAACCTTGGCCATTCGCGTGCGCGCGGCCCAGGAGAACGCCAGGGCATGCGCCACGTTTCTGGCGTCACACCCCGCCGTGGCCTGGGTGGCCTATCCCGGTCTGCCCGGCCACCCGCAGGCCGACCTCATCGCCCGCCAGATGGAGGGTCCCGGTTCCCTCATCTCCTTCGAACTGAAGGGGGGCATGGTGGCGGGCAAGAAGCTCCTGGAAAGCCTCAAGATCGCCACCTTGGCCGTATCCCTGGGAGGCGTGGAGACCCTCATCCAGCACCCCGCCTCCATGACCCACGCCGGCATGTCGAGGGAAGACCGGTTGACTTCCGGAATCACCGACGGCCTGGTCCGGCTTTCCGTGGGGATCGAGGACAAGGCCGACCTCCTGGCCGACTTCAAGCGGGGGCTCGACGCCCTGGGCTGATACCAGATTACCGTCCGTACGTTTACGTCCCGTAGGCGAGGATACGTATCCTCGCCTCGGCCGGGATGTGTATCCAGGCCTACAGGAAAGAGGGGTCACTCCAGCATTGAAGGCATGTTGGCATGAGTCGCCGGATCCTCCATACCCGCCGCAAATTCTGCTTCAAGAACGCGCATACCTGGGGAAAGCGCTCCCAGGCTAATTAACAAATTAGATTAACTTTAACGCGCGGTCTGGTAGGCCCGATTTCATCCATACAACATTTTGATCTCAAGGCCACCAAGTCTTGCCAGTGCGGTTTCCCCGTGAGGCCTCAGGCAAGGAGCCCCTTGAGGCGCCCGCCGTCCACGGGCAGGGCCACTCCGGTGATGTAGGAGGCGGCCCCCGAGCAGAGGAAAGTGACCGCCTCGGCGATCTCTTCAGGGCGGCCCAGGTGTCCCGCGGGGATGGAGGAGGCCCACTCCGCCGAAACGTCCTCAGCGCTCCGCCCCTCACGTCGCGCCGTGGCGGTTGCCAGTTCTTCCAGGCGTTCCGTAGCCGTGTAGCCCGGGCACACGCTGTTCACCGTGACCCCGTCCGCCGCCACCTCCGTGGCGATGGTCTTGAGGAGCCCCGTGAGGCCTGGACGGTAGGCGTTGGAGAGGGCCAGCCCCGGGATGGGCTCGAAGACTGAAACGGAGGTGATGGCCACGATGCGGCCCCACTTCCGTTCCCGCATGCCGGGGAGGATGCCCCGGATCATCCGGACGGTGGACATGAAGGTCAGCTCCCATCCCTTTCGCAGCATCTCCTCCGTGGAGACGGCCTCGAAGGTCCCGGAAGGCGGCCCCCCGGCGTTGGCCACCAGAATATCCGCCTGTCCGAAGGCCTCGAACTGCTCCTTGAGAATGCGGGAGGTCTCCTCGTTGCGGGCCAGGTCGCCCGCGGAAAAGAGGACCTTCACCCCGTGGGCCCGGCGCAGCTCTCCCGAGAGGGCGGCCAGGGCATCCTCCCGGCGGGCCACCAGGAAGAGGTCCGCCCCCTCTCTCGCGAGGGCTTCCGCCACGGCGCGGCCCATGCCCGCCGACGCGCCGCACACCACCGCCACCTTGCCGGTCAATCCATAGTCCATAGTCTCCTCCAGCGACTCAGCCTACCATCGGTCGTGCGGCCGTCACCACGGGGGAACACCTTTCATCTGGGCGGCATTTCTCATACAATTACCGATGGAGGTCGTCATGTCGGACCACCACAAAGGCATCGATGCCAGCCGGAAAGCCCTGGAAGAGGAGCTCAAGACACTCGAGCACGAGCTCCGCGTGGATCTCCCCAAGGAGATCGACCGCGCCCGGCAGCTGGGCGACCTGAGCGAAAACGCCGAATACCACATGGCCCTGCAGCGCCAGCAGTACGTCAAGGCGCGGGTCATGCAGGTCAGGGACCGCATCGGCGCCCTGGCCCGGGTCAACCTCAGTTCCATCCCCACGGACAAGGCCGCCTACGGCAGCATCCTCCGCCTCTTCGACGTGGACAAGGAAGAGGAGCTGGAAGTCCGCCTGGTCACCCACGAGGAGGCCGACATCCAGAAGGGCCTCTACTCCGTCCAGTCGCCCATCGGCAAGGCCATGCTCGGCAAGCGGGAAGGCGACGAGGTGATCGTGGAAACTCCCGGCGGCAAGCGCACCTTCGAGGTCCTCGAGCTCAAGACCATCCACCAGCAATAACTGCGGATTGGGGATTGGGATTTGGGAATTGGACCAAGTCTCGTCCGGAAGCCGTAGTTCTTATTCCAATGCCTCTATGAAGGTGTCATCGCGAGGGGCCGAGGGGCCGTGGCGATCTCGCCTCATCCTAGGGTCGCGGGCCCATCACCGCGAGGGGGTCCAATGCCCGTCCCTGCCACGCGGGCATCGCACGCGCGGCCTTAGTTTGCTACATTGCAAGATCTGACCCCTCTTTCCTCCGTCCTCCTTTTCGGACACGTTTTCCCCAGAGGAACAGCCGCGGACAGGTCCCTCATTCGTGGCCAATTGATAAATAAGGACTTATTGTTAGGCTATTAATGGCATCGGGGTTGCTTTATTCCCTGCAGGAGGTTCCGCCATGCGCCGCTCATCCACCTTCATCATCCTCGCCACCCTGGCCTGCTCCCTGACCGCTTTCGCGGGAATCCAGCCCGGCGGCAATTCCAAGGTAATCGTTTTCAAATCCCTCACCGAGGCCCAGGTCGGACCCGTCCTATCCGCGAGCGAACGGTTCGTGTGGGACAGGGACACCGGGGTGGCCATTGCCGAAGTACCTGGTCCCAACCTGGCAACCATCCCCTCGGATGCAGTCCAGACGCAGGCCTGCGAAGGCTCCGACCCCTTTCAATCGGCATTGAAAACAGAGCTTCCCAACTACGGCCAAGAGGGCGCCGGGGCCCACAGGTTCTTGACCAAGGAGCCCGTGACCCTCACGCGGCCTTCCATGGCCCCCCGGCGTCCTGAACGTACGGCGTCGACGCGTTCACCTCAGGATGCGTGCCTTTACGAAGGTTTCGAGACGACCCCCATCTGGTATGAGAACGGCGGCAACTGGTGGCATTACCAGGGAGGTCAGCCCTACAACAATGTGGGCGACTATTTCTGGATGGACACCAATTGCGACGCCTTCCACGGCACCTGGGACGTGGAAGCCATCATGGGCGGTACGAAGGGCATCAACCTGCCCTGCAACTCTTGGTACGACTACAACACCGACTCATGGCTGGAGTTCGCCCCCTGGCTCACGTGCCTCGCAGGAGCTCCTGGGGCCTACCTCAACTTCTACGCGAAGGTGTACTCCCAGACGGGCCTCGACTACTTCTACTACACCGTGAGCGTGGACGGAACCAACTATACCGGCTACAGGATTTCGGGGAGCCTTTTCGACACCTGGTACCTCTACAGCCAGAACATGAGGACCTGGACGGGGCTCGGAGATCTGACCACCTATCCCCAATTTGCCCTGGCGTTCGTCTTCCAGTCTGGACCGAACATCCCCCAGAGCTTCGTGGGCTACGGCGTGCACATGGATGACATCACCGTGGGGGTCACGAGCCTCTCCGTGACCCAGGTCACCAAGATGGGGAACCCCTTCCGCCTCAGCATAACGAGCGGAGGGTTCCTCCCCGGGGCCTACGTTTACATCGACGGGGTGCAGGTCCCCACGACGGTCTTCAAGAGCCCCTCGCAGCTCGTGGCCAAAGGCGGCAGCGCTCTCAAGGCTATGGTGCCCGCGG
>JAKAJA010000243.1 GCA_021814085.1 Acidobacteriota bacterium
CTGCGACGCCAAGGGGATGACCATCGACCGGTGCTGGCTCTACGTTGCACGGTGCGCTGTCTACTTCGCTTCAACCAAGCGCCATGATCCCGAGAAGCTCAAATGGTGGAACTGGAAGGACCGTGGAAAGTGAGGAGTGAGAAGTGAGAAATGAGGAGTGATACCAACTTGCCGTCGGTTGATTACCTCCCGTAGGCGAGGATACCAATCCTCGCCGCGGCCGGGATGTGTTCCCGGCCTACAGGAAAGCGGGATTACACCAGCATTGAGGTCAAGTTGGTATGAGGAGTGAGGAGTGAGGAGTGAGGAGATTAAGGAAGAAGCAGACAGCGGTGGAGTCCCTGCGCTCTTGCCCACCCAGTTCCCTAGTCCCTTAGTCCCCCAGTCCTTTCTCCGTTCGGAAAGACCTCCACTACCGCGATATCCACGAAGGATTTTGTCGTATCGAGGACCAGGGCGGGGGAAGGAGACAGGTCCACCTCGTAGGTCCGATCGTCTCTCGTGCGGACGGGCTCGCCGTGGGGATCGAAGACGTAGTTCCCCGCTCCCGCGAAATCCTCCCCTGGATACCGCGACCCGCTCACGCAACATGCGAAGACCCAGGCCCCGTTCTCGATGGCCCTGGCCCTGAGCAGCGTCTCCCAGATGTGGGTGCGCCGCCAGGGCCACCACGCCACGGCCACGTACGCTTCCACACCGGCCTCCAGCTTCAGGGTCCTGGCCTGCTCGGGGAAGCGAAGGTCGTTGCAGTTGAGGAGCCCCACCTTGGTCCCGCCCAATTCCACCGCGGCATAGCGGTCTCCCTGGTCCCACAGGGCGGGCTCGTCGTTGGGCCCGAAGAGATGCACCTTGTCGTAGCGGGCCACTTCCCGGCCGCCCTGCCAGACGGTCATCCGGTTCCGGCGATCCTCGGTGAAAGAGCCGAATAAGAAGGCCGTGGCGGGATGGGCCGCCGAAGCTTCCCCGAAGGCCTGGCGCACTTTCTCGGGTTCCACCTTTCGAGTGTAGCCGTTGAGAAAGCTCTCCGGGAACACAACCCAGTCAGAACCGCCTTGGGCCGCCTCGTCCGCCTCGGCGCGCAGTCGCGTCAGGTTAGATTCCACATCCAGGCAGGTCCAGCGGGAGAGGTAGATCTTCATAGTGTGGAGGATAGCACGGCAATTCTGTCTGCCGTCAGCGGTCGGCCGCCGTTGTGGTGTATTTCAGGCAGCCGCGATCGTGTCCTTGGTAACCCGGCCGTCCCGGATTTCCACGACGCGGCCGGCCCGGCCGGCGAGGGCCAGGTCGTGGGTGACCACCACGAGGGTGCAGCCCTGGGCCCAGAGATCCTTGAAGAGGCCCATGATGTCGCCGCCGGAGGTGGTGTCCAGGTTTCCCGTGGGCTCATCCGCGAGGAGGATGTCGGGGTTCATGGCCAGGGCGCGGGCGATGGCCACGCGCTGCATCTGTCCGCCCGAGAGCTCCGTGGGCTTGTGGTCCATCCGGTCCTCCAGGCCCACCCGGGTGAGGAGCTCGGTGACGCGCGTCTTTCTCTCGCCCTTGGGGACACCGCCGAAGAGCATGGGGAGCTCCACGTTCTCGAAGGAGGAAATCTGCGGGAGGAGGTTGAAGTTCTGGAAGACGAAGCCGACCCTGCGGTTCCGCACGTCCGCCAGCTGGTCGCGATCGAGGCCGGCAACGGCCTCTCCCCCCAGGTGGTAGGTGCCGCCCGTGGGAGTGTCCAGGCACCCGATGAGGTTCATGAGGGTGGATTTGCCCGAACCGGAGGGGCCCACGATGGCCACGAACTCTCCGCGTTTGACGGTCATGTCGATGCCCTTCAGGGCTTCGACCTTGACCTTCCCCGTGTCGTAGACCTTTTGGATGCCTTCCATGTGGATGATGGCACCGTTTCCGCCGTTGCCGTTGGTGCCGTTCTTCTTGGATAAGGGCCAGTTCATGGGGACTCCGCAAAGAAAGCTATCAGCTATCAGCTGTCAGCTGTCAGCTGTCAGCTAACCCAACTTACGCAAAACAGACCTCTGAGGTTTCGGGAGTCGAAGAGCCGGGAGCGGGTAGCAGGGAGCTGGAAGGGTAAACATTACCGAACTTTACCCTCATCTCTTGCCCCCGCGCGCTCTCTATTCACTGTCTACTTTTCACTTCTAACTTTTCACTTCTTGCATTTCCCTTCTCCCCGCTCCCCTTCTCCCCGCTCCCGTCTCCTTACTCATACCTCAGCGTTTCGGCGGGATTGATGGACGCCGCGCGGCGCGCGGGGAAGTACCCCGCCAGTGTCCCCACGAGGGCCAGTACGGCGATCGTGAGGAGAGCGATGCGCCAGGAGATGGTGGGGTGCCCCATCATGGCGAGCCCCTTGTACTTATCGGTCGGTATGGCCCCCATGAGTTCCACCAGGATCACCGAAACGGCCAGCCCCAGGGCCCCTCCCGAGAGGGTGTAGAGCATCCCCTCTATGAGTATGGGGAAGGTGATCTGGCTGCGGCGGGCGCCCATGGCCATCTTGACGCCGATCTCGCGGGTCCGCTCCTTGACGATGGCGAACATGATATTCGCCACGCTGACCCCGCCGATGAACAGGGTGAGTCCCCCGATGATGGCGAGGAAGGCCAGGATGGCCGTGAACATATTGCGCATGTCCTGGGCGTTCTTGGCCCTGTCCCAGATGTGGAGGGCCTGGTCGTCCCCCGGGTCCAGCTTGTAGAGGGAACTGAGGGTCTCCCTCACGGTCTTCAGCGTGTTCTCCATCTGATTTGGGTTCGGTGGCATCACGACCAGGACGCCCAAGGGGCGGTCCCCGAACTGAAACAGGAGGGTGGTGCGGGGGACCAGGGCCACGCGCGTGTCGGGGCTCTCGCCCCCGAGTCCCTGCGCCAGCTTGTGTTGCAGCACGCCGATGACGGTGTACGCCTGCCCTCCCACGAGGAGCCGCTGACCCACCGGTTCCTCGTCGCCGAAGAGTTCCGCAGCCAGCATGTCGCCGAGGAATATGACGCGCCGCTTCTCCTCTTCGTCCCGCACCGAGAGGAACCGCCCACCCTCGACCGGCTTTATGTTCCGGAGCCGCCCGAAGGCGGCGTCCACGCCTCGGAGGCCCACCACGGCCGTGGTGCCATCGTGGTCGAGGAGGATGCCGCCCCTCCCGATCCAGCCGGAGACCAGCACGTCCGCGCCGAGCCGGCTCTGAATCACCGGGATGTCCCTGGACCAGATCTGAATCTGGCGGCCCTTGGGGTACCCCTGCCACTCCTTGGCCGTGCGCCCCGCGTGAACCATCGCGAAGGCCTCCCCCCAACCTTTAAACTCCTCTTCGGCCTTTACCCTCGCTCCTTCCCCGAAGGCCAGGAGGAAGACCATGGAGAGGGTGCCCCAGGCCACGGTGAGAATGGTCAGGGCCGCCCTCCTGCGCTGGTGCAGGAGCGAAGTCATCAGGAGGTGGAGGATCAGGCCTGGGCGCATGAACAGGCCTTTCGGAAGCAGGGAGAATGGGAGCAGGTAGCCGAAAATAATCCAGTCTGCATCTCTTTCTCCACTCCCCGCTCCCCGCTCCCCGCTTCCGTCTTCATAGTTTCATCGCAAAAACCGGATCCATCCGGCTGGCGCGCTTGGCGGGCCCGTAACCCGCCACCAGTCCCACCAGTCCCAGGACGCTCACGATGAGGAGATACAGTCCCAGGGAGAGGCTCGGCGTCCCCACGTACTGCTTGAGGTCGAACCGGGGGAAGACCCATATGGTCCCGTAGGCGGCCACCAGGCCGATGACCCCTCCCGCGGCCGTGAGGATGATAGTTTCCAGGAGGAACGAGGAGAGGATGAGGCCGCTCTTGGCACCCAGGGCCATCTTTATGCCGATCTCGTGGGTGCGCTCTTCCACCGTGACTCTCATGATGTTGGAGACGCCCACGCCACCGGCCACGAGGGTCAGAAGCCCCGAGACGCCTAGGAGAAGCGCGATGGCGGTCATGAAGGCGTCGGCGGAGCGCCCGAATTCCGTGAAGTCGTCGAAGTCCAACGCGCCCCTGTCCGTGGGATCGAACTTGAGGCGGCGCGACAGAACGTCGCGGACGCTCTCCACGGTCTCCTTGTTATGCACCGGATCGGCGGGCTTGAAGAGGAAGAAGCTGAACTTCTGTTGGCCCGTCAATGACCGGAAGGTTGAAATGGGGATGACCACGGCGTCCGAATCCCAGCCCTCGTCGTCGCCCGGTTGGTCCTCCGGGTCCAGGACTCCCACGATGATGAAGGAAAAGTTCTGGAGGAGGA
>JAKAJA010000244.1 GCA_021814085.1 Acidobacteriota bacterium
TCGCCCGGCCGCACATCGAGGAGGCCGTACTGGTTTTAGACCCGAAGTTGCACTTTAGTTGCAGTTGCCCCGAAGGGACCGCCGGGAAGGCTGCTTCATGAGCCCGGGGCACCTCTTGCAACTGTCTGATTGGGAAGGGGTTGTTGGCGGAGAGACGGGGATTCGAACCCCGGTTACCCTTTCGGGTAAACACGCTTTCCAAGCGTGCTCCTTCGGCCACTCGGACATCTCTCCGCGCAAGTGGCAGGAACAAGAGTATATAGAAAAAGTGGTTGAAAAGCAATAGGTTAGCGCTGATGCGCGATCTTGGGCGGAGACTCGGGGCAAGTTCTTGGAGTTCACCGGGTTGGGGCGGATGTCATCCACTTAAAGTTCGCCAAGACATCTCCTTTGCGGCTGCCACAATCCGCTAATTCTCGGGTGCGATCCGTGGTGGCCGGAGCGGGTTCCTCCTCGGAGCCCTGTGGTAACCTCTACCGTGTGAAGGAGGTTGCCATGCGTTTTGGCCCGACCGTCGCCTCGCTGGCCTTGGCGATTTTTGCCTCTCTGGCCTCGGGCGCTGAAGGCCCCAACGTGGTCCTTATCAGCCTTGACACCTTCCGCGCGGACCGCCTGGCGCCGTGGGGAGGATCCCCGGCCCTCGCTCCCAACCTCAATTCGCTGGCGGCCAAGGGAACGGTTTTCACGGGGTGCTTCGCCCCCGCGCCCTTGACCCTCCCTTCTCACGCGACTCTTCTGACGGGAGCATTCCCCGAAGTCACCGGGCTCCGCGACAACGGCTTCGGCCACCTTGCCTCGGGAGTTCCCACTCTAAGCGAAGTCCTTTCCGCGCGGGGTTATGTGACCGCCGCCGTCGTGGCCGACCCCGTGTTGGACAGCCGTTACGGCTTGTCGAGAGGGTTCGCGACCTACGACGACAACCTGGGACAGGCCGTCTCTCGGACGGCGGAGGAGATCACGAACCGGGCACTTGCTCTCATCGGGGCGCCGCGTAAGGGGCCTATCTTCCTCTGGGCGCACTTTTTCGATGCCCACTTCCCCTACGCGTCGCCTCCAGCCTTCGCCCGCAGATCAAAACACGGTCCCTACGACGGGGCCATTGCGTACGTGGATGCTCAGGTGGGCAGGCTGATCAATGCCCTTCCCCCCGGGACGGTCGTGGCGGTGGTCTCCGACCACGGCGAAGGCCTGGGGGACCATGGCGAACCCACCCACGGGGTGTTCCTCTTCCAGTGCACCGTGCGCGTCATCTGCATCCTTCAGGGCCCCGGCGTTCCCTCCGGAAAGACGTGCGGCGCGCCGACCTCCCTGGCCGATGTGGCACGGACCCTGGCAGTCCTGGCGGGGGCACCCGCCTCGGCCCTGCGCGGTGAGGGTGTCGATCTCCTGTCGCTGAGCAAAAGCGGCACGGCTCCGTCCAGGGCTTTCCCCATGGAGGCATGGCCCCCCTTCTCTCAATACCGGTGGCACCCCCTCTTTGGGATCACCGACGGGCGGTACAAATGGGTGCGGGGGCGGGCCGACCGCCTCTATGATCTGTCCACCGATCCCGGCGAGTCCAAGAACCTGGCGAACGCGCCCCCAGCCGCTGCTCTGGCGCTGAAGGCGAAGTTTTCCGCCCCTCCCGCGGCGGCGCCTTCCGAGGGCCAGGTGGACCCGGCCCTGCTTGGGCTCGGCTACGCGCCGGCTCCGGGGGGGCGCTTCGAACCCGCGACCCTTCCCGATCCCTATGACGGTAAGGCGGCCGTCCTTCAGGACATCGCCCAGGCGAGGGCGGAGCGCAGCAGCGGACTGCTCGACAAGGCGGCGGCGCGGCTCAAATTGGACACCGAAAGGGACGCCGGGGACCCCTTCCTCTGGTTCGAATACGGCGAAACCCTGCGCCGGGCAGGGAAATCCACCGAGGCGGCTTCCGCGCTGGGGCGGGCCGTAGCCATCTCACCCCAGTTCTCCCAGGCTTGGGCTGCCATGGGCCACGCCCTCGTGGCGCAGAAGAAGAACGATGAGGCAGCCCGCTGCTACGAGAAGGCACTGGCGCTCCAGCCCGACTTCGCGGCGGCCCTGAACCCTCTGGCCGCCTACTACCTGAGCCTCGACAAGCCCGAGAAGGCGCTCTCCCTTCTCGGCCGCGCCATCACGGCAGGTATCGCGAACGCCAACACCTACCTCCTGCGGGCTCAGATCCGCCTCGCCCAGCGACGGGGCGAGGATGCGGCGAAGGATTTCGAGGCCGCCGTGCGCCTGAGCGCCCAGCCCGAGAAAACCCTTAAAGAGGAGGCAGACATCTACATGGAGGAGCAGCAAGTCGAGGCCGGACAGCGCCTCTATCTCGAGGGAATCCGCCGCTATCCTACCTTTGCGCCCAACTACCTCGGTATGGGAAGCTATTTCTTACTGATGGACCGGCCCGAACAAGCCCTCCCTTACTTCAAGAAGGCCCTGGGCTGCGACCTGGATCCCCGGACCAGGGAACGCGTCCAAGATGCCATCAGGAAGCTGGACACGGCCATGGGCCCTGCCGATGACTCGGCTCATACCAAGTTGCATTCAAACAATAATTCATTCTGATGTTACCGTTGGCTGGGATACACATCCCACCCTGGCGAGGATATGTCTTCTCGCCCACGGTTTCGTGCATTCCTGATCGTAACTTGGTATCAGTCCCCAGGCGACGAATAGCCGGAAGACACGAAAGTCCTCGCTGAAGACGTTGGACGATCAGCTGGCCGCGAGGGCGGCCTGGAACGGGAGGAGGGTCCCGCTCTCTACGGCGAGGTGTAAGGCGGCCGCGGCCTGGGGCTGGAAGCGCCGTGCCCCCTCTCGAAGACACCACCGGGCATTGTCCAGGACCGGGGGAGGGTTGGGGCAGGCCCTGGAAGGCTGGCTCATGGCGACGAGGGTTTCGGCCAGGGCGAGGAACGCGCCCGAGAGGGTCTGGTAGCGGGTTCCGTACGGGTATCCCTGCCCGTCGGCTCGCTCGTGGTGCTCTTCCACGAGACGCGCCGTCATGGGGAATCCGAGGTCCTCGAGAATCCTTCCTCCGGCCAGAACGTGGGCCCTGAGGCGCTCTTCATGGAGGGGCCCGAGAGGGCGCACCCTGTTGAGGAGGGCCCATGAGACATCGAGTTTCCCGATATCGTGGAGGGAAGCGGCACCGAGGAGGTACGGGAGGTCCAAATCCCCGGGAATGCCCGGGCGGTCAAGGATGTCCGGGGAGGGGCAGAGAGCGAGGCAGAGGGCGCGCACCAACTGGGAGTGCCGGCCAACGAGGTAGCTGTCCTGCGTCTCCACGAAATCCACGAGATCGAGGATCCAGGAGCCCCCGCTGTCCAGAGTCTTGAGGACGGTGTTTTCGCGGCGTCCGCCGTAGCGCCTCTCGTGCGCCTTCGTGTAGCCGCGGACCAAATCGCGGAGGATGCGGCGCTCCATGTGCGGCGTACGGTGCCTCCTCGATTCGTGGTAGGCCTCGCTCATGAGCCGCTGGGATTCGGGGAGGTCTTCCTCGGAGAGGGCCATAAGTGAGAGGAGGCGCAGGAAGGGTGCCCGGGAGGGGGCGAGGGGTTCGTCCCCGGCCAGCGCGGCATCGAGCCAGGCGTTGACCCTCCCCCGGCTGCCCTTGAGGTCGCCCAGAAGCCAGTTCACCTCCGTCTGGTTCACGAGTATCAGATCCTTGGCTCGCTCGGAGAGGGGCAGCGCCGCGGACCGGTGCAGCCATCCCCACGCCTCCTGGAGAAGACCTTCCCTCATTCTGGGAGGCGCCCCCAGGGCCCGTTCCATGGCCAGGTTGGCCAGGGCGACGTAGATATGTCCTTTGAGGTCCTCGGGGTTCATACCCTCCCAGCGTTCGGCAAGAGCGGTTTCAATGGGCGGAGCCGAAACGGCCACCGCCAGTGCCCGTCGAGCACCCTCCCAATCCCCATGCCCGGAGTGAACGAGGCCCGACGCCAGGGCCAGGGCCGTGTGAATCGGATGCTTCGGAGGGAGGTGGCGGCTCGATGCCCTGCATCGGCGGCACCAGTCCAGAGCCGGCCTGAACTCAAGGAAATCAAGGGCGCACCGGCTCAGACGCACCGAGCAGTAGGCCGCGAGGTCATGCCGTCCGACGGACAGGGCCTCCGGCAAGAGGGCGCGCCAGACCTCCTCCGCGCCACACTCATCACCCCGTCCATAGAGGGCCGAGGCGTAATCGTAGCAGGCGTCGAGTCCGCCCTCATCCTTGGCCAACTGGGGGACCGATTGGAGCGTCTTAGATCGGAA
>JAKAJA010000245.1 GCA_021814085.1 Acidobacteriota bacterium
ACATTCAACACTCGACATTCGACATTCAACATTATCAACCAGGTCCCTCAGGTTCCCCTCTTGTTCCCCCAGAGTACCTTGTGGAGCTGCACTTGGACGCGGGCGTCGAGGCGATCCTCCAGAACCCAAGCCGCCAGGTCCTTCGGGTCAAGGGAGCCCCAGACGGGGGAGAAAAGGACGGAAGGGGGTCCGGGGAGACCGTGCCGCGCCATGAACTCGCGCGACCAGAGGTAGTCCTCCCGGCTGCCGCAGACGAACTTGAGGACGTCCTTCCTGTCCATCTCCTCCAGAAGATGGGGCTGGAATGAACCGCCCTCGCCGCTGCCAGGCGTCTTCACGTCCACGACCTTGAGGACGCGCCGGGGAAGGGCCGCAAGCTCGTAGGCGCCGTTGGTCTCCACGGAAACGGAGTGGCCCGCCCGGAGGAGGGCGCGGCAAAGGGCCGGGGTCTCCCGTTGGGCCATGGGCTCGCCCCCCGTGACCAAGACCCGTCCGATGCCGAAAGAGGCCACCGCCTCAACAACCTGGCGCAGCGTGCGCCGCTCGCCCTTGAAGAAGGCGAAGGCGCTGTCGCAATAGGTGCACCGGAGGTTGCACCCCGTGAGTCGCAGGAGCACCGTGGGATAGCCCTGCTCCGGCCCTTCCCCCTGGAGAGAGGCGTAGATCTCGTTGATGAGAAGGGTGGGTTCGGCCCCGGCGCGCTTGATGTATCGTTTCGCGCCAGTGGGTTGGCCGTCGCTCTTGGTCGGAGTCACGGGAGGAGAAGTCATGCTTCCTCGAATCGGAGAAGGCGGTTGGAAAGGTCTTTTCCTAGTCCCCTAGTCACCCAGTTCCCTAGTCCCCTAGTCACCTAGTCCCCTAGTCACCCAGTCACGGTTCTTTAAAGTAGGAGGCCACCGACGTCTCCGTCTCGAAGACGTTCACCCTTTGGACGGGCGAGTCCTTGGAGATCTCGTCGTAGATGTATTTGGCGATGTTTTCGGCCGTGGGGTTGAGCGCCGTGAAGGGTTCGATCTCGTTCAGGTACTGGTGATCCAGGTGCTCCAGCACGCGGTCCGTGAGCTCCTTCAGCCTCCTGAAATCCAGCACCATGCCCAGCCCGTCCAGCTCCGGCGCCCGCGCCACGACCTCCACCTTCCAGTTATGTCCGTGCAGGCGTTCGCAGTTTCCTGGGTAGTCCTCCACCCGGTGCGCCGCCGCGAAGTCCCTCGTGATTTTCACTTCGAACATGGAGCCTCCATCCCGCTCGGGGAAGTTATTCTAACGCTGGCAGACACCGGAGGACAGAACCATGGGGTTGGGGCAGGCATTCCCGGGCACGCGGGTCACCTGGTCTTCAGGGGCGTTCCTTCATGAACGCCCGCCAGGCTTCTCCCGGCCGCTCGGCCAGGGCGCCGATGACGGCGAGGCTGGTGAATCCGCGGGCCCAAAGCTCTCGGGCGTTCCCTGGCGTGATCCCGCCGATGGCCACGACGGGGAGAGGAGACCTCTGCAGGATCTCCTCCTGGATGGCAAGGGGCACCGTAGGATCCGGGTTGGCCTTGCTCCCCGTGGCGAACACAGGCCCGAGGGCGAGATAGTCGGCCGGTTGCTCGATAGCTTCTTCGAACTGCTCCAAGTTGTGGGTGGAGAAACCGATGATTTTTCCCGATCCCACGAGCTGGCGGGCTTCAGTGGGGGGCAGGTCGGTCTGTCCCAGATGGACGCCGTCCGCTCCCGAAAGGATGACGAGGTCCACGCGATCGTCCACGACGAGCGAGCATCCCCGGGACCGGCAGAGGGCGAGCAGATCCTCCACGTCCCTCAGACGCTCCCTGTCCGAACCCGTCTTGCGCCGGTACTGGAGCAGGCTGCATCCCGCTTCGAGTAACTCCTGAGCCCATGTCACGAGGGCCGGTCCCCGGAGGCCTTCGGGCGTAATCGGGTAGAGCGGCGGGAGAACCATCTTGGGCGGCATGGCGGCTATTGATATGCCCCTGGTTTCTATTCTGCCGAGAGCTGACAGCTGATAGCTGACAGCTTCTTTACACCAGATAACGCTCCATGAACTTGGTGGAGAGCTTTCCGGCCTTGAAGTCCTCGTCGTCCATGATCTTGAGGTGCATCGGGATATTGGTCTTTATCCCTTCCACCACGAAGGATTCGAGGGCCCGCTTCATGCGCATGAGGCAGTCCCCGCGCGTGTGGCCCCGGACGACCAGCTTGGCCACGAGGGAGTCGTAGTGAGGGGACACGAAATAGCCGGCGTAGGCGGCCGTGTCCACCCGGACCCCGGGGCCGCCGGGCGTGCAGAAGGTGGTGATCTTACCCGGAGACGGCGTGAAGCGGATCGGGTCCTCCGCGTTGATGCGGCACTCCATGGAATGGCCGGCGATCTTGAGGTCCTTCTGCTTGTAGGTCATCTTCTCCCCGGCGGCGGCCATGATCTGGGCCTTCACCAGGTCGATGTTGGTGATGTTCTCGGTGACGGGGTGCTCCACCTGGATGCGGGTGTTCATCTCCATGAAGTAGAACTTCCCCTTGTCGTAGAGGAACTCGATGGTTCCCGCCGTGTAATAGCCCACCGAGGCCGCCCCGCGCACCGCCGTCTCGCCCAGCTCCCTCCGCTGGATCTCGCTGAGGGCGGGGGAAGGCGCCTCCTCGATGAGCTTCTGGTGGCGGCGCTGGATGGAGCATTCGCGCTCGAAGAGGTGGATCACGTTCCCGTGCTTGTCCCCGAGGATCTGCACCTCGATGTGCCTGGGCTCCTCGAGGTACTTCTCCAGGTAGAGGTCGCCGTTCCCGAAGGACGAATTTGCTTCGGCGCCGGCCATCTGGAAGGCCGTCTCCAATTCCTCTTTGGTCCTCACCACCCGCATGCCCTTGCCGCCGCCCCCGGCGCTGGCCTTGAGGATGACGGGGTAGCCCACCTCCTCCGCCATTTCCTTGGCTTCGTCCGCGGTGGCAACGGGGCCGTCGGAACCGGGCAGGACGGGGACGCCGGCCGCCTTCATGGTCCGCTTCGCCTCGGCCTTGTTCCCCATGAGCGCGATGGTCTGGGCGCTCGGGCCGATGAAGGTGATGTTGCAGGCATCGCAGACCTGGGCGAACTCCGCCGATTCGGAGAGGAATCCGTACCCGGGGTGGATGGCGTCGGCGTTGCTGACCTCCGCGGCCGCGATGAGGTTGGTGATGTTCAGGTAGGAGTCGCGGCTCGGGGCGGGGCCGATGCAGATGTTCTCGTCGGCGAATCGCACGTGGAGCGAGTCGATGTCCACGTCCGAGTGGACCGCCACCGTCTTGATGCCCAGCTCTTTGCAGGCCCATATCACCCGCAGGGCGATCTCGCCTCGATTGGCGATGAGGATTTTACGGAACATGGAGCCCTCAGCCGTTGGGATCGATGTGCATGAGGACTTCGCCGTATTCAACCGGCTGGGCGTTCTCCGTGAGCACGTCCACGATCACACCGTCCGCCTCGCACTCGATCTCGTTCATGAGCTTCATGGCTTCGATGATGCAGAGGGTCTGTCCCTTCCTGACCCGGTCGCCGATTTTTACGAATGGCTCGGCGCCCGGGGCCGGGGATCGGTAGAAGGTTCCCACCATGGGGCTCTTGGCTTCCACCAGACCAATGGCCTTGAGATGGGCGGCGGCGGGTATAGGGATCGCATCGGAGGGGGCCGGGCCCGCGGCCATGGGCGCCGCGGGTTCAGCGGCCTGCGTCGGGATATGCGCGCCGTGGGCCTGCGAGGCCTGGGGCATCATGACGAACTGGGGCGGCGACTGAGGTGTCGGCGCTCCCGGACCCTTGGACAGCCGGATCTTGGTCCCGCCGGTCTCGAGTTCCATCTCGTTCAGGTTGCTCTTCTCGAGCATGGTGATGAGCTTCTGAATGTCCTGAAGGTTCATCGATACCCCTCTGGTCTTTGTCTTTTCAGCCATCAGGTTCCCGCCCTTGCTGTGTAAGTATACACCACTTTGAAAGGGGGCAAGACCCCGGTCAGGATGTGCGTCTCTCGGCCTCGCCCAGGATAGACAGGTCCCCCGCAAGGATCTTCCTCAGCGCCGCTTCGTCCAGGACGGGAACACGCAGCTTCCCGGCGGATTCCAGCTTGGACCCCGCCTCCGCTCCGGCCACCACGAAGGTCGTGGCCTTGCTCACGGAGCCCGCCACGCGGGCGCCCATGGCCTGGAGGGCGGCTTTGGCCTCCTGGCGCGTCATCGCCTCCAAGGTGCCCGTGAGGACGAAGGTCATCCCGCCCAGAGGCTGTTC
>JAKAJA010000246.1 GCA_021814085.1 Acidobacteriota bacterium
GGGCGTTGTCGTCCGTTGTGTAGCCCCAGCGCATGGACTATACGGAGGCGGCGGAGTTTCTGAACATCTCTTCCGTGGACGTGGTCTGCCTCCAGCACGAGTACGGCATCTTCGGAGGCGACGACGGCAAGTACATCCTGGACCTCCTCGAGGCCCTCCGAAAACCCGTCGTGAGCACCCTCCACACGGTGCTGAACCGGCCCAGCGAGGGCCAGAAGGCGACCCTCGAGCGCGTCTGCGCCATCTCCAACCAGGTGGTGGTCATCGCCGACAAGGCCAAGGGCATGCTGAACGAGCTCTACGGCGTCCCGCTGGACAAGATCGTCCGCATCCCCCACGGCGTCCCCAACGTGCCCTTCATGGACCCGGGATACTACAAGGACCAGTACCACCTGGAGGGGCGGAAGGTCCTCCTGACCTTCGGCCTCATCGGCCCGGGGAAGGGCATCGAGCACGCCATCGACGCCGTGGCATTACTGGTCAAGGAGTTCCCCAACCTGACCTACGTCGTGCTGGGAGCCACCCACCCCGAGGTCAAGCGCCAGTTCGGCGAGGCCTACCGCACGAGCCTCGAGCAGCGGGTCGAGGCCAAGGGCATCAAGGACAACGTCCTCTTCTTCGACCGCTGGGTCTCGGACGAACAGCTCCACGAGTTTCTCCTCATGGCGGACCTCTACATCACCCCCTACCTGGCGAAGGAGCAGATCTCCTCCGGAACCCTCTCCTTCGCCATGGGCTGCGGGAAAGCCATCGTCTCCACGCCCTACTGGTACGCGGAGGAGATGCTCGCCGATGGACGCGGCCTCCTCACGGAATTCGCCGACGCGGCGGGGATGGCGGAGGGCCTGCGGCGTCTCCTCTCCGACGAGGTGGAGTGCAACCAGATCCGGAAGAGGGCCTACCAGTTCACGAGGTCCATGATCTACGACGAGGTGGGGCACCGGTACCTGGAGGCCTTCTCCCGGGCCGCCGAAGCGGGGGTCCCCTCCACGGTGACCAAGAGGCCCGTGGCCACGGGCCTGCCGGAGATCCACCTGGACCACCTCCGCATCATGACCGACGACACGGGCCTCATCCAGCACGCCATCTTCGCCACCCCCGACCGAAGCCAGGGCTACACAACGGACGACAACGCCCGGGCCCTCCGCTTCGTGGTGCGCTACTGGAGCCTCTTCAAGGACGATTCGGTCCTGCCCCTTATCCAGACCTACCTGGCTTTCTTCCTCTACGCCTTCAACGACCAGACCAAGCGGTTCAGAAATTTCATGGCCTACGACCGTCACTGGCTGGAGGAGATCGGCTCCGACGACAGCCAGGGCCGGACCCTCGGAGCTCTGGCCGACACGCTCCTCTATGCGCCCAACGACTCCATCGCCGGGATCGCCAAGCGCATCTTCGAGCAGGCCCTGCCCGCCTCCCGCGACCTCCTCTCTCCCAGGGCCTGGGCATGGACCATCCTCGCCTGCGATACATTCATCAAGCGCTTCGGCGGGGCCCGAGAGGTCCGCGAGGTGCGGGAGGATCTCTCGGGAAGGCTTATCCGCGCCTTCGAGAACAACGCCACCGAGGACTGGCCCTGGTGTGAGAACGAGGTCACCTACGACAACGGGCGGATATGCAAGGCCCTCATGGTGGCCGAGGCCATCGCCGACCCACCCGTAAAGAACCATTACGGCCTGCGCTCCCTGGAGTGGCTCATGGAGGTGCAGACGGATCCCAAGAACGGCCACCTCAGCATCATCGGCAACAACGGATGGTTGAGGCGCGGCGGGATTAAGGCCCCCTTCGACCAGCAGCCCATCGACGCCGCGGCCCTACTCTCCGCGTGCCACGACGCCTACCGCCTCACGGGCGACGCCCGGTGGAAATCGGACATGAAGAAGTGCTTCAACTGGTTCCTTGGGGCCAACGACCTGAACATGCCCCTCTACGATTTCAAAACCCACGGCTGCCACGACGGCCTCCACGACCATGGCATCAGCAGGCACCAGGGGGCCGAGAGCACGCTGTCCTGGCTCATGAGCGCCCTGCGCATGCACCAGGAGGGGGGGTTTTAAGGGATCGAGTCAACGAGTCAAAGAGGCAACGGGCCAACGAGCCAGCGAGCCAACGAAAGAATGGAGCCCGAGTTCTGGCGGCGTCTTATGGGGATTGAATTACCAGGGATAGGCCTGGAGAATCGCTGGATACTGGAATGCCGCCCGGATCGGGCCAGATGCGAGGAAGGCGAGGCGGCCGCACCGGAGGCGTACTGAAAAGGTACGTTGAGGATGCGGACGCCGAGGCCTGACAAAGCAGGTGGCCCGATCCGGGCGGCGCTCTTGGGAGAAGCTGAGATGACGGAACGCGATCCATACGAAGTATTCACGCAAGGAATCCTAGAGGACCACCGCCCCTGGGGCAAGTTCCGCCGCTTCCCCCACCAGGGGGTCAGCTCCATCAAGATCATCACCGTAAACCCCGGCGGCATCCTCTCCCTCCAGTACCACAACCACCGGGACGAGTTCTGGGTCGTCCTGGACGAGGGCATCGAGATGACCACGGGGGACCGGGTCTGGCGCCCCGCCGCCGGGGAAGAGATCTGGATCCCCAAGGGGACCAAGCACCGCGCCCGGGGCGTGGGCGAAAAGCCCGCTCGGGCCATGGAGCTGTGGATCGGCCCCTCCGAGGAGTCGGACATCGTCCGGCTCGAGGACGCTTATAACCGTGGCTAAGGCCACGCCTTCAAGAGAGGAGAAGAAGAGCATGAGCCTTCGTGTCGCCATCAATGGGTTCGGACGCATCGGGCGCCTGGTGTTCCGCCAGGCCATCAAGGACCCCAACATCGACATCGTCGCCCTCAACGACCTGACCGACGCCGCCACCCTGGGGCACCTGCTTCAGTTCGACTCCGTCTACGGCCGTTTCGACCTGCCGGTCAAGGCCGTGGGCGATCACCTCGAGGTGGGCGGCAAGCGGATTAAGGTCTACGCCCAGCCCAACCCCGAGGGGACCCTCTGGAAGGACCTGGACGTCCACCTCGTCTTCGAATCCACGGGCCGCTTCACCAACGGCGCCAAGGCCAAGTGCCACCTGGACGCTGGGGCGGATTGGGTCATGATCACGGCCCCCGCCAAGAACGTGGACATGACGGTGGTCTACGGGGTGAACCACAAGGGGCTCAACCCGAAGAAGCACAAGATCATCTCCAACGGCTCCTGCACCACCAACTGCCTCGCCCCCCTCGCCAAGGTCATCATGGAGAAGTTCGGCATCGAGCGGGGCCTCATGACCACGGTCCACGCCATCACCAACGACCAGCGCCTCCTGGACCTGACCCACTCGGACCTGCGCCGGGCCCGCGCCGCCTTCGTCTCCATGATCCCCACCACCACGGGGGCCGCCAAGGCCGTGACGGAAGTCCTCCCCGAGCTCAAGGGCAAGGTGGACGGCCTGGCCGTAAGGGTACCCACCACGAGCGTCTCCCTCGTGGATTTCACCTTCACCACGGAGAAGCCCGTGTCCGTCAAGGGGCTCCTGAGCGCCTTCAAGGCCGCGGAGGCGGCGGAGCTCAGGGGCGTGCTGGAGGTCTGCGACCTGCCCCTCGTGAGCGTGGATTTCAAAGGCAGCACCGCCAGCTCCATCGTGGACGCCCAGAGCACCATGGTCATCGGGGAGAAGATGGGCAAGGTCCTGGCGTGGTACGACAACGAGTACGCGTATGCGGCGCGGTGCGTGGACGTGGCGCACCTGTTCCTCGACTGAGCGGCGGTCTTGGACCGCCGGGAGAAGATCGGCTGCCTGCGCGACCTCCTCCGGGCCCGTGATTGGCGGAGCGTGGCCTCTTTTCCAGCGCCGCCGGGATGGGTCTTGAGGCGCCTCTTGGGTTTGCTGCAAGACCCGTCCCCGGGACTCCGCTGGCGGGCCGTCCTGGCGCTCGGCTTCGTGGCGAGGGCCCTCCCGGCCCTCGAGCCCTCTCTCCGGGAGTTCCTCCGCTCGCTCTTCTGGTCCATGAACGACGAGTCGGGCAACCTCTGCCGAATGGCCCCGGAGGCCCTCGGCGAGATCCTGCGGGTTCGCCCCGAGCTCCGAGCACAGTACGCCCCGCTGCTGGCCCAGTACCTCGTGGAAGAACCATTCGAGGCGGGCGCCCTCTGGGCCCTCTGCCGCCTGGCCGGTGCGGGCTGCCCCCTGGAAATCCCCGACGCCCTCCTCGCCCCCTCGCTGAAGCACCCCGACCCGCGCCGCCGCGGACTGGCACGGAGGTT
>JAKAJA010000247.1 GCA_021814085.1 Acidobacteriota bacterium
CCCCCCCCCGCCGCATCGAAAGCCTGCATTCACCGTAGCGACCGCCACACGCCTCGCTGTCGTAGGAGCGATCTCCCGATCGCGACCCTTCGAAGGCCCTCATTCACCCGCAGCGGCCGCAGGCACGCGGCCGGGTTTCGGCCGCGGACCCGCCTGCCTTCGGGCGCAAGCCCCAGCTCCTCGAGAGGCTGGGCATCCTCAGGCGCAACGGCAAGACCCCCGCCCAGCGGGGCGCCGCTGGTGCCGAGATGAGGTGATGAGGAGATGAGGAGATGACGGCGTAGGGGGCCTTCGAAGGCAAAGCATTCGACCGTAGCGGCCGCGATTCATTGCGGCCGAAAGAAAGGGGAGAGACAGGCGCCCCCGCCTGTCCGGTACCGCGCCGGGGCACCGGATAAACCTGTAGGAGCGCTCTCCAGAGCGCGATCGGGCGAGAACCTGAGCGCGCCAGGACGCGGGGCGGGGAGCGTAATCCTCTTGACTTCGCCATTCACCCGGTCCTAGGCTGGCATCTCAACCAGGATCATCCAGTGAAGGGGAGAGGGGATGCCGAGAGCCGACTGTCCGAGCCAGGTACCTTCACCGCCCGGGCCTGTTTCGGGCCGCGGGCTAATCCGGCGGCCTAACACGAGCATTGGATGTCCGGTATGAGTGGCAATGAGTTAGAGGTGAGAACAGGAACAGAATCGGGTCGCGATAGGCCGCCAACCATCGTGCTAGCCCGCTGCATCGCAGCCGAACACATCGGCCCAATATGCGTTAGCCATCTTGGGGAGGGCGTAATGCCTTACGAGGCCATTAACAACATTGTCCTCATTCAAGATTCAATTGGCCACATTCAGCACGAGCTGTCAGGCAAGCGGAACTTGGTTAGAATTGCAGTTGAAAGCCATCAGATTCTCTTGCGTTCGATGGTTCAGGCGTTGCGAGGTTCCAACAATTTAGCCATCACGGGGCGTCGTCCTAAGCACTGGGAAATTCGCTATGAAATGGGCAATCAGCCGTGCAAGGTCATAGAGGAGCAACCGATTGCAGGTTGCGAAAAGGCATGGCGGTTCTCTGAGCCTAGACTCTCTCCTGAGCCGTTGCCACGTGGCGGGGTTCCTGCCTCCGACGCAAGGCTAATGGATCAGCATCTCTTGGGTTTCTACGATTTCCTCGCTATGGTTCAAACGGAATGCCGCATGGGTCTCTACGATATGAGCAAGCCTATCCACGTGCCAGATTCGGAAATGCGGATTCTGGAATGGCTCCATGAAGATGTACGGAATGCCACAGAGCACTTTGTACCGCAATCGTATTTGATCGAAAAGCAGTCCCTGCTAATGGCAATTCACCTTTGCGTCAAGTACTCAGGGCAACTCTTCTTTGAGTCGAACACTATATTCCTGCTTGATAAGAGTGAACCGGTCAAATCTTCTCTTGAGGCCTTGCAGGCAGCCATCGGCGAGCTGCTGCCATGTCCCTTCAACTGGCAAGACGATGGCTAACAGTGCGTTGCAGCGGACCGGTTCCTGCGGGACGCGGTCCGCTACCTTGGGAACTTGCCTCTGCTGTCCATCTGGACCCGTTGTGCCCGGCCGCTGAACGCAGCCCTTAAGGGCCAGAACTAGGGAAGCCGCTATGCATTGCCCTACGTGCTGCATTGATAAATCAGAAGGCCCTATTACTTGTCCTGACTGCGGTGCAACGCTAGTACGGGAGGGGGTCAAGTCTTCACTGTTAGCGTCTCGGATCACTAACCCTAAAGACTTGGCCCCGATTCTTGTGGAGATGGAGACAGCGAGACAGGGAAAAGGAAGGGACTCACCACGGAGAACGCGGAGAGCACGGAGGACGGTCGAGATGAGGAGATGCCGAGATGAGGAGGAGGGCGGGCCTTCGAAGGAAAGCATTCGCCCTGCTCACGGACTCAGCTCATCGCCACCTCACCTCAGATCACCCCGCAGAGCACGGAGGAAAGGCGAAGGGGCGTCATAGCAGAATGTGGGCCGGTGTGTCCTCAGAAAATGTGGCAATTCAAGATCTGACCCAAGCGCCCATGATGCACAGTACCCCATGTGGGAGAACCTTTCGGTCCATTCCCGGGACGCAGGAGGTGCATACCATGTTGAAACGAATCGGAGCCATAGCCGGTATCGTCATCATCGCCCTCGTGGCGGTTGCCCTGATACGGACGGCGCTCTTCAAGTCGCAACAGGTTGCGGTGAAGCCCGCGCCCCGGGTGGACATCGACGTCAACGCCGCTGCCGGGCGTTTCGCCCGTGCCCTGCGCTTCAGGACCATCTCCGACATTGACCCTGCGAAGGTCGACAACCAGGCCTTTTCGGACTTTTACGCGTTCCTGGACTCGACCTTTCCGCTGGTGAAGGCAACGCTCGTGAAAGAGGTCGTGAACGGGTCCAGCATCCTGTATACCTGGAAGGGGAGCGACCCGAAGGCAAGACCGATACTCCTCATGGGGCACAGCGACGTGGTCCCGGTCGAGGCGGGTACGGAGAACGCCTGGAAGCACCAGCCGTTTGCGGGAGAGATCGCCGATGGGTGCGTGTGGGGGCGCGGCGCGCAGGACGTCAAGGTCAATGTCATGAGCGTACTCGAATCCTTCGAGTATCTGCTCAAAGAGCGATATACCCCGAAGCGCACGATCTGCCTGGCGATCGGCCACACGGAGGAAACTCTGGACCAGGAGGGCAACGGAAAGATCGCCGAGCTCTTGCAGTCGCGCGGGGTCCGCTTCGAGATGGTCGTGGACGAGGGCGGCAGCATAACAAAGGGCCTTCTCGGCGGCGTGGCCGCGCCGGTCGCCCTCGTTGGCACCGCGGAGAAGGGGCACCTGGCGCTCGAACTCGCGGTTACCGCCGAGAGCGGCCACGCGGCCATGCCTCCGAAGGAAACGGCGGCGGGGATACTCTGCGCCGCGGTGAGCAGGATCGAGAAGAACCAGTACCCGCTCAGGATCGCCGGCGTGACGAAGCAGATGTTCCAGACCGTGGGACCGGAGATGCCCTTCGGCAACCGGCTCGCGCTGGCCAACCTCTGGCTCCTGGGGGGAGTGGTCAGGTCGCAGCTCGCCGCGTCCAACTCCATGGCGTCGGTGCTGCACACCACCATCGCGCCGACGATGCTGCAGGGCAGCCAGCGGGAGAACGTTCTGCCCATCAAGGCTACCGGCGTGGTGGATTTCCGCATCATGCCCGGAGAGTCGGTCGAGAGCGTTACCGAGCGGGCGCGGACCACCATCAAGGACGACCGGGTGAAGATCACCGTTCTTCCCGGGGCGACGGAGCCGACCCCGGTCACCGACGCCGGACTCCCGGCGTACAAAACGCTGGAGCGCACCATCCGCGAGGTGTTCCCCGGGGTGATCGTCACGCCCTTCCTCTGCTTTGCAAAGACAGGTTCGCGCTCCTACATCTCGATCAGCGACAGCACATTCCGCTTTTCGCCCGTGATCAACACGACCGAATCGCTGGCTCAGATGCACGGTACGAACGAGCGCCTCGCGGTGGACAATTTCGGCGACAGCATACGGTTCTATATACAGCTGATACGGAACGTGGATAAGGGGTAGAAGCCACCTGTCCGCCCTGATCCGGAGGGTGGGGGGTCAAGGGTGGGGGTCCAGTCTTCACTATTAGCGTCTCGGATCACTAACCCTAAAGATCTGGCCCCGAATCTCAGGGAAAAGAAAAGACCTCACCACGGAGAGCACGGAGGAGGAGGAAGAGCGGAGGGGCGCAGGAGCCTGGCGGCCACTACAGGACGAAATGAAATGACACCACGGGCTAATAGCGGGTTCCAGCGGGCCGGTACGGACAAGGTGGGCCAATCTTCGAAGGTGCTCTTTCGCTTCCGGTGGGCTGCAAAAGAAGTACGGCTTGCTGAACCTGCCGTTGGGCCCATTTAAGAGGAGCAGTCATGTGCATCCAAGACATCGCCCAGATTGCCGGCAGAGTGGCCAGGGTCAGATCTTGCAATGCCACAATGTGTGCCTTCCCCTCTCCTTTCTCCGTGCTCTTCGTGTTCTCCGTGGTGAATCCTGAATCTCTTCTCCTGGCCTGGAGTCCCGCGCCGGGTCGTGGGCCGGGGCCGGCTCTTTGCGGGAATGGCGGTAACGGAGGCGTGGACTCTGGTACAATACGGCGCCGGAGGCGGCAATGGACGAGGCGGCGGCTGAGCAGGGGAGCGGGAACTGCGGGGAGGTGGTGCGCTTTGACAAGCTGACGCGCACCTTCGGCGACTT
>JAKAJA010000248.1 GCA_021814085.1 Acidobacteriota bacterium
TCGAGGGCTTTGGCCAATGCCCTGAGGGGTTCGGTCCGGTGGGCGGCGCAGCAGGCGGCGAGGCGCTCCGTGTCGTACTCCTCTGCCTCGGGATTCATGGCTTCCGTGATGCCGTCGGTATAGAGGATGAACAGGTCACCCGCCTGTAGGGCTACCTGATCCTGGGTGTACTTCCAGTCGTCCAGGATGCCCAGGGGGACGCCCGTCGGGTCGAGCCACTGGCACGAGCCGTCGGCCCGCACCACCAGTCCACGGCAGTGGCCCGCGTTGGCGTAGCGGACGGTCCCCGAGGCCACGTCGAGGACGGCGAGGAAGGCGGTGGCGTATTTTTCCGGCGGCGTGCGCTGGTAGAGGAGGTGGGAGACGCGGGAGAAGATGTCCTCCGGCCCCAGGCCTTCCTCGATGAGGCCAGCGGCGAGGGCCTCCAGGGAGGCCGTGAGGAGGGCCGCGGACATCCCCTTGCCGCAGACGTCCGCCACCCAGAGGACGCACTCCGAGCCCTCCTTGCGGGTCAAGACCTCGTAGTAGTCGCCCGAGACCCCGCGTGAGGGAAGGTTCCCCCCGTGGACCTCGTAGCCCGGGATCTCGGGCAGGCGGTCGGGCAGCAGGGCGAGCTGGATGCGGCGGGCGAGGGCCAGTTCCTGCTCCAGCCGCTTGGCCTCGGCGGCCTCTTCGGTGAGGGCCACATTACGGATGCGCAGGGCGGCCACGGCGGCAAGGGAGACGAGGAGCTCCATGTCCTCCTCCGTGTACTGCTTCACCGCGAGAGTGGTGGAGAGGACGATCATGCCCAGGACGCCCTCCGCATCCATGAGGGGTGCCGCCACGAGGCTCCGCACGCCGGCGCTCACGATGCTCTGGGCCCCCGCGAAGCGGTCGTCCGTCTGGACGTCAAGGACGAGGGCGGCCATCCCCTTCTCGGCCACCTCACGCACCAGAGAGCGCGGCAGGGCCATGGGGCCTTTCTCCCCTCGCGCGGCGCGGCTCGCGGCGCAGTAATACGTACCGGACTTGCCGGTGAGGAATACGGCCCCCTCCTCGGGATGGAGGTTGTTGAAGGCGCGGTCCAGGATGAGGTCCAACAGTTCCTTCTGGGAGATGGAGCGCGCCAGGGCCTGGTGAACCTCGTTGAGGACGCGCAGGCGGGCCAGGCTCGCCCGCAAGGCCTCCCGATCCGCCTCCCGCCCCTCGGCGTGCTCTCTCACGCCCTGTTTCAGCACCTCCGCCGCCGACCGGAAGACGGTCCCCTCCCCGAAGGTGTCATCGCGTCCCTGCGACGGGGGGCCGTCGGTCAGGGTGATGGTGCTTCCTCCGAGCCCCAGGGAATCCCCGGCCTTGAGCTTCGCCCTGCCCTGGAGGCGCACGCCGTTCAGGAACGTCCCGTTGTGGGAGCCCATGTCTTCGATGAACCACTCCCCGTCCCTGCCCATGAACCTGGCGTGTTCCCTCGACAGCATGCGGTCGGGGATGAGGAGGCCGGCCTTCGAGGAGCGGCCCACCACGATTTCCTCGCCTTGCACTACCCGCTGGAAAGGCTCACCCTCGGGTGGGAAGATGGTCAGTCGCAAGCCCTTGTCCGGGGTCATGGCGATCCTCACGCATTCTGCGGCCACCGCCTAGCGGTCAGCGCCGCGGAGTGTTCCGACTGGGTAAGGATAGCCCCTGGGGCTATTCTTGGGAAGAAGCTATGTCTACTTGAGGCCCTTGGCGAGGTAGAGATCCTCGAGGCTGCGAGTGTAGCTGTAGGCCACCGTGGAACCATCGGGCGTGAGGAGGATCCGGCTGATGCCCAGGGCGCCCGCGGTGTCCGACGGCGAGAGCTCCCGCCAAGGTTCCCGCTTCCCCGTGGCCACCTCGATGCGGACGACGGGGGCTGGGATCTGGTCGCGCCGGAACGCGAATATGTACCGGCCGTCGCCGCTCCAGTCGGCGAGGACGTCTCCCTGTTGGTAGCCTGGGAGGGATCGCGGTTCGCTCCCATCCACCGGGAAGAGGGAAGCCTTCACGTCGCCGATGATGCCGCTCACGGCGCAGACCATCTTCCCGTCGGGGGAGATGGGCTTCTGGCCATCGAAGTAGGTGGTCCCCTCCGGGGTCAGCGGCTTGGGAACTCCTCCTTCAAGGCCGATGATGAAGAAACGCTCCTCCTTTCCCGGGGCGGCGCCGTGGAGGAGGAGCCGCTTCCCATCGGGGAAAAACCAAGCGTCCAACAGGCGATCCATGCCCTGGAGCGGAACCGCAGCGGCGCGTCCGGCGCCCGTGGGAACGATGGTGAGGGCAGGCGCGTTCGGCCTCCCGGCCGGGCTCGCGAGAACCAGGGTCCCATCCGCCGAGAGGTCGTAGGCCCGGCCCTCTCCAAGTTTGACGGGCGGGGACCCGTCCACGCGGCGCAAGTAGAACGCGCCCGACGGCCCCGCGGCCACGCCCCGCTCGTTGAGCAGGAGGGTCTGGCCATCGGAAGAGAGGTCTACGGCCAGGGACCCGTCGAGCCAGGAGAGGTCCTGCTCCGTGGTTGCCCCCGGAGGCCGCACCATGACCTCGTGGTGGAAGTTCACGAAGCCCAGGAGGTCTCCGGCGGGGCTCGAATCGTGGAACCTGATCGCACCCGCCGCCCTGTAGAGGAGCCTCTTCCGGCCCGTGGTAGTGACGGTCCAAAGGCCGGTCTCGCCACCGGGCTCCCCCGCGGCGAACCGGATGGCGGACCCATCCGCGGACCAGGCCAGTCCGTGGAAGGCCTTCACCTCGGCGATGGATTTCTTGGTGCCCGACCGGTCGAGGAGGATCAGGTTCTCCCCCTCCATGAGGGCGAGCCATTTGCCGTCTGGCGAGACCCTGAGGCCGGTCATGGGCCGAACCGTATCCAGGAGGGTTTTGCCCAGGGGGAATTCCACGACCCAGTGGCTGGCGGGCGTCTGCCTGAGGACGGCCAGATCTTTCCCGTCCGGTCCCCAGTCCGCTTCCTGGACATTTTCCATGACGTCGCGCGGCGCCGTGCCCCCCCCGGAAACGCGGGCGAGCATGCCGACCATGAAGCTGTTCCACCTTGCCGGGGAGAGCTGCACGGCCAGTTCGCTTTGCTTTGAAATGGCCAGGAGGGTCGCCTTGAGATCCAGCGGCACCGCGTCACCGCCCTCGAGGCCCACGGCGTAGATTTCCATGGCCGGTCCGTTCCACGCCGCCGAGCAGATGGCGTTCCGGCCGCTTGGACCGAAGCGGGCATGACGGATGGCCCCCTGCCGGAAGGTGATCCGCTGGAAATCGGGAATCTCCCTCTTCTCGCCACTTGTCACGGCAACCCACCCGGAGGCCAGCGCGGCCAGGAGGCAGAGCCCAGCCAGAGCGGGCCAGAGGAA
Organism: Acidobacteriota bacterium; assembly: GCA_021814085.1. Classification (GTDB taxonomy): domain Bacteria; phylum Acidobacteriota; class UBA4820; order UBA4820; family DSQY01; genus JAKAJA01. Next base: position 3,354 of record JAKAJA010000248.1, read on the forward strand.
GGCCGCCCTTGTTCTCGCCCGGACCGTCACGGCCTGAATTTTTTCGGCTCCGCCCGTGGAAACCCCCAACCACGCCTCCAGGCTGAAGGCCAGGTCGCGTGCCGACTGGAAGCGTGCCGCGGCGTCCTTTTCGAGGCAGCGCATGACGAGGCGGTCGAGGGCCGGCGGTGCTCCGGGGGCCAGCTCTTCCAGTGGGAGCGGATCGTTCTTGAGGATGGCACCCAGTGTCTCCACCGCGGACTCGCCCGAGAAGGCCCTCCGGCCCGAGACCATCTCGTAGAGGACCGCGCCGAAGGAGAAGATGTCGGAGCGCGTGTCGGCGGCTCTCCCGCGCGCCTGCTCTGGAGACATGTACCCCACGGTCCCCAGGAGACGGCCCGGGGCGGTCTTGGACACGGTGGGCGATTCCAAGTCCACGGGACCGGCGAACCCGGTGTCCAGCCGGGCCAACCCGAAATCGAGGATCTTCACCTGCCCGTCCCTGGTGAGGAACAGGTTCTCCGGCTTGATGTCCCGGTGACAGATGCCTTTTTCGTGGGCCGCCGCGAGCCCCCGGGCCACCTGCACGGCGATGTCCAGGGTCCGTCTCAGGGCCAATGGCCCCTCCGAGAGCCGGTCTCGAAGCGTCTGCCCCTCGAGGAACTCGCTAACGGCGTAGAAGACTCCGCCCTCCTCTCCCACGTCGAAGAGGGCGACGATGTTGGGGTGCGAGAGGGCCGCCACGGCGCGGGCCTCCCGGGCGAAGCGCTCGCGTGCCTCGCCCGAGCCGGCCAGGTTCTCGGAAAGGACCTTGAGCGCCACCTCGCGTCCCAGGCGGGTATCCTTGGCCCGGTACACCTCGCCCATGCCGCCCGAGCCAATGGGAGATAGGATCTCGTAGGGACC
>JAKAJA010000005.1 GCA_021814085.1 Acidobacteriota bacterium
ATCAACCCTCCAAAACAGCTCATGAGAAAGGAGGCCGCCGCGCTCGCTTGCTACACTAATTTCTGACAGCACCTGTCTCAGGGGCGTTGACAAGCTCCGCTTCGCCGAGATACAGCAGCTTCGCCAGCTTCTCTGCATCCACCCGGTCGTTCTTCCTCTTGGATCTGAAGATCAGTCGGAGCTGACCCGGATGGGCTACGACGACCCGATCAGCCGACTGGCTGAGCTGCTCGTGGAGGTATCCATAGCCCGTAGAGGCTTCGTAACAGACCTGAAAGGGGCGTGGAAAAGCCTCCATCTTCTTGATCATGCTGTCCCACGTGCCCTTGAGGGTGCGCGCCTCGAGGAGCTTCCCATGTTCGTCGAGAACGCAATACGTCATCTGCTTCCAGTGCACATCGAGTCCGACATAGAACATGCTAGCCTCCTTGATAGCGGCACCGCACCGCTAGCGATTACTATCGCCCCGTTCTGGAGGCTTGCTTCATAGATTCACTAGAAATAATAGCATGGCCAGAGGGAGGAACACTGACGTTGGGGCATGGTCCATCGGGACCTAATCCTCGCGGGATGCAACAGAGGGTACCGAAGCGAAGCAGGCATACGTCTTCCAGGGCCTTCTCGGCCTCCGTGGCACGCCCACGAAGGGAGCACTCATGGCCGAGGATGGTCCGGTCGTGGCAGTCGATGACGGCGGCCAGGTGGGCCCAGCCTTCGTATCCTACGGGGATGTGCGTCAGGTCCATCGCCCATCTTTGATTGCTACGCTCCGGCGCCGAGGTTTCGCCCCGAAGGATGCTGGCTACCAGCGCAGCCCGGCGCTTCGCCGTCCATCGCTGGACTTCGCCCACCGAATCGTCGCTCATCACTTCCACCTCTTTCACGTGATTCCATCACGTCTTAAGGGTGGCTACAATCTGGAGGGGAGCAGGGTATGTGAGTGTAACATCCCGCAGTGTGATATATTGGCCTCATTTGGTGCTCGCATCACGTCCTCGATGCCCTGCACGCTTCGCGGCCCTGCTGGCAGGGCCATTGCATATTTGTTCGCTCTGGCGCGACGTCGTTCGTCATGGTGCGAGAGGAAATGGTAAGATTCATCCATGAAGAAAGTCCTTATCCTCGACGATCGCGACGATTACCTCCGGGCGCTGCGTGGCGCGCTTAGGAAGGACTTTGACCCCGTCACCGTCAAGAACCTAGCGGAGGCACGGCAGGCGCTAGATTCTACCATTCTAGTTGCACTGATCGATGTGCGGCTTTCAGAGGAAGATGCTAACAACCGCGAAGGCCTGGATTTTTTGCGTTGGGCCAAGGAACGCCACCCCAACATCCCCATGATCTTGATGAGCGCCTACCGGGATTTCGACGCCGTGGTGGAAGCCCTGAACCTGGGCGCCGACTATTTTCTGAGAAAGCCTATCGACCTACGGGAACTCAAGGAACTTCTGCACGCCTTCGCGGAGCATGGCGCAATGCCCGAGCGAACGGCCGAGTTGCGGAGCCGCATGGAGCGTGAGCCCTAGATGCTGCTCCAGCTACTCGCCAACGGCCTTGTGAACGGGTGCATGATCGCCCTCATGGCGCTGGGCTACGCTTTGATCTACAACACCACCCGGATCTTTCACGTGGCCCATGGGGCCGCTTACACCGCCGCAGCCTACCTCTGCTACCTCCTTCTTATCGTCTTTAAATGGCCGTTGCTGCTCGCAGTGGTGGGGGGCGTGGCGGCAGCCGCGCTCCTTGGGGTGACGATGGAACTCGCTGTGTATGCGCCCCTTTACCGCCGGGGGGCGTCAGATCTCATCTCGCTGATCAGCTCACTCGGCCTCTACGTCGCGCTGGTCAACCTCATCGCGCTCCTTTTCGGCAACGAGACCAAGGTCCTCCGCCCAGGCGTCGAGAAAACTTGCCGTCTTCTAGGTGTGATCCTCACCCGGATCCAGGTGGCAGAGGTCGTTGTCGCTGCGGTCCTCCTTCCTCTCCTCGTCCTCTTCCTGAAGCGGACCCTTTGGGGAAAGATTATCCGCGGCGTACGGGACAACCCTGTACTGGCGGAAGTGCTCGGCATCGATCTGATGGCGGTTCGCATCGCCGTCTTCGCTGCCGGCTCGGCATTGGCCGGCATGGCCGCCTGCCTCACCGCCCTCGACGTGGGAATGGATCCCCAAGTCGGTATGCCGGTGCTCCTCACCGCCGCTGTGGCCCTGATCGTGGGTGGGGTTGGAACATTCGAGGGCCCCGTGATCGGGGGCTTCCTCCTGGGCCTGATCCAGAGCTTGATCGTCTGGAAGATTTCCGCCCAATGGACGGATGTGATCACCTTCGGTGTGCTGATCGTGTTTCTGGTATTCCGTCCAGAGGGGATCGCCAGCCGCCGCAGGCGGCTGGAGGAGTCTGCGGCATGAACTACCTGTGGCATATCCTGGTGATGATCAGCATCTACGCGATCCTTGCCGCCTCCCTAAACCTGGTGACGGGCTATTCCGGCCTCCTCTCTCTCTGTCACGCGGCGTTTTATGGCATCGGCGCGTACGTCACCACGCTCCTCATGATGAGGGCCGGTTTCGGATTCCTTCCGGCCATGGCTCTCGGAGCGGCGCTCACAGCGCTGATCAGCCTAGCCATCGCCATCCCTTCGCTGAGGCTCCGAGGCGACTACTTCGTTCTTGCCACGCTGGGCTTCCAGGTCATTATCTTCGGGGTGCTCTACAATTGGGTCTCGCTTACCCAAGGTCCATACGGCATTCCGGGAATCCCCATCCCGGTAATTCTGGGAATCCCCGTCGATACCGTGTTCCGCTACGCCCTCCTGAGCGGCGCGCTTGCCGTAGCATGCCTGGTGATGATCCGGGCGGTTGCGCGTTCTCCGTTCGGCCGGCTCCTTCGCGCCGTACGCGACGACGAAATCGCGGCCGCCGCGCTGGGGAAAAATGTCCCGCGAATCAAGATCACTGTGTTCGCCCTCGGCGCCGCCTTTGCCGCGGTTCCCGGCGCTCTCTTCGCCGGCTACATGCGCTTCATCGACCCCACAAGCTTCACCCTGGCGGAGGCGATCTTCATCCTCTCTATCGTGGTGATCGGTGGCGCGGGCAGTCTGGCCGGTCCGGTCCTAGGCGCCGCCTTCATGGTGCTTCTTCCGGAGGCGCTGCGGTTCCTCCAGATGCCCGATGCCGTAGCCGCAAACATGCGGCAGATCATTTACGGGCTCCTGCTTGTCGTCCTCATGCGGTTCCGCCCCCAGGGATTCCTGGGGAAGTATGGGTTCGAATGAGGTCGCGGACGTGATAGAATCGTCACGCGTCTCAATTGTGGCGCAGGGCGTGGACTTTAGGTGCGGCCATAATCATTGCACGGGAGTTGCTTAGTGATTGTGGGATGATGAACGTGATGAATGAACGCCCCGCGCTCAATTCGCCGATTCAGCCGGAGGACTTTCCGGAGCGAAGTCCGCTGCTACGCGTAGAGAACGTCCACGCCGGCTACGGCAAGAAGGAGGTCCTCCAGGGAGTGACCCTCTCCCTTGCACCCGGTGAGATCGTCGCCGTCATCGGGGCAAACGGCGCGGGCAAGTCCACCCTGCTCAAGGTTGTGGCTGGGCTCATCAAGCCGGCGGCGGGGCGGGTGATCTTCCGCGGCGAGGACATCACGAATTTGCCCACCTATCGCCGAGCCCGCGGCGGAATCGCCTATCTCATCCAGGGCGGCGCGGTCTTCCCCAGCCTCTCGGTGGGGGACCACCTGGAACTGGGCCGTGCGGCGGCACGCCGAGGAGGCCGCGTCAGTTGCGGCGTCCTCCCTTTCCCCGCACTCGAAGATCGCGCTTCCTCTGCCGCCGGGCTCTTCTCTGGAGGCCAGCGCCAGGCGCTCGCATCAGCCACCATTCTATCCACAGAGCCAGCCCTTCTTCTCGCCGACGAACCCTCTGCGGGCCTGGCCCCGGCTGCCGCCGCAGAACTCCTTGCAACTCTTGCCGCCGCTAGCCGGGAGCGGGGGTTGCCTGTCTTATGGGTAGAGCAAAGAGTTGCGGATGTTTTGCCGCTCGCCGATCGGGCTGTACTACTACGCTCCGGCCTCGTGGCGGCGGAGACTTCTAGTCCCGGTGACTGGCTGGACGGGGAAACACTTGCTCACTTGACGTTCGGGAGGGGCGCGTGAGATCCACTCGCCGACTCGAAGAAATGGAAGCGACCGCATCGTCGGTGGTCCCGGACGCGCCACCGGTCGTTACCCTTGAGTGCGTGGACCTCGTCAAGAACTTCGGCGGCGTTCGGGCGGTGGACGGCGTGAGCCTCTCCTTCGAGGCGGGCAAGGTAACGGCGCTTGTAGGCCCCAACGGTGCGGGCAAGACTACCCTCTTTCACCTGCTCACCGGCTCCATCAAGCCCGATTCCGGCGCGATTCTCTACCGCGGCAGTCCTATCCAGGGTCTGCCGCCCTGGACTGTAGCGCAAATGGGCATTGGCCGGCTCTTCCAGGACGTCCGGATCTTCCCGAACCTGACCGTCTTGGAGAACGTTCTCGTTGCCCGACCCATCCAGCGGGGGGAGCGGGCGCTCGTTTCACTCTTTGCTCCTCGCGTCGTGGTTAAGGAGGAAGCGGACTCCACAGATAGAGCATCGGAGTGGCTCGATCGAGTGGGCCTTTCAGAGCACGCAGACCAGCCGGCCCAGGCCCTTTCTTATGGCCAGCAGAAACTTCTTGCGATTGCGCGCCTTCTCGCCGCGGGATCCGACGTGCTCCTCCTCGACGAGCCCACCGCGGGAGTAAACCCCATGCTCATTAAGCGCCTGTTGACGATCATTCGCGATTTGTCCGGAGGAGGACGAACCGTGGTTCTGATCGAGCATAATGTGAATGTAGTGCTGGACGTTGCTGACTGGGTCTACTTCTTGGACGAAGGGCAGGTCGCCGCCTTTGGTTTACCGCAAGAGGTGCTGTCGGATCCAGTCGTTCGGGGACTCTACCTGGGTTTGAGGGCCTAATGACTGGAAGTAGTCGGACCCAAGTGCCCCCAATGGCCTTTCAACGGGCCACGATCACAACGGTCTCACCTCTGGCCGACTTTCAGAGCCCCAGAGGCAAGGCGAATGTTGCGACGCTGGATACCACATCCAGCCCGCTTTCAGGATGCCATTTTGGCCACGCAGACTAGATCTGGAGGTAATGTTCATGCGACGAAACTCATGGCACTCAATTCCACCGGTATTGGCGATACTTCCGATCCTGCTGTTCTGGGGGTGTCAGCGCACCAAACCCAGCAGATCGGAAGAGCCGATTAGGATCGGCGCAATCCTACCCCTCACGGGAGAGTCTGCTCGTTATGGGCAGTATATTCGAGAGGGGATCGACCTCGCAGTTGCAGAAATCAACACCGATCATGGTATCAATGGTCGGCCGTTGACAATTATATACGAAGATGATGCCGCCCAACCAAGATTGGCTGCATCCGCCATGACGAAGCTCGCCGAGATCGACCATGTGCCTGTGGTCATAGGTTCCTGGGCGTCCGGCTGCGTGCTGGCAGAGGCGCCCATCGCCGAGAAGATGAAGGTCGTTGTTATGGCGATCGCCATTTCGCCAAAGATCACTGCAGCAGGTGATTACATCTTCAGGATCCAGCCAAGCGCCACGTCATATATAAACGCTCTTGTGCCATATTTAGTCCACAAAGTGGGGGTGCGGAAGCTGGCTGTCCTTTACGTCAACAACGACTTCGGCTTGAGTCAAGCTGCGGACATTCGGGAGCAATTCGAGGCACAGGGAGGAACTATTGTCTTTGCAAAAGGGTTCCCATCTGGGACTGCTGATTTCCGCACTGAAATTGCTGAATTGCGGAAAGCAAACCCGGACGCAGTGTTTGTTCCAGCCTACACGGAAATCGCGTCATTCTTGAAGCAGGCGAGGGAAATGGGGCTAAGCACGCGCTTTGTCGCATCCGTACCCTTCGAGAATCCGGACATCTTGAAGCTCGCTGGTAGCGCGGCCGAAGGAGTCATTTACCCTTACCACTATTGTAGTGGTCCAGCGAACGATTTGGATAAGGGCTTTCGTATCGAGTTCGCAAAGCGATATGGAAAGGAACCCGATGGATTCGCTGCGTTGGCGTACGATGCTGTCAGGATTATCGGCTCGTCTCTCAAGGCAGTTGGAACCGACCCGGATCGAATCAAGGCTGCGCTTTACGCAACTCATGATTTTCCAGGTGTCACGGGTAAAACGTCGTTTGATTCTAACGGCGATGTAATAAAACCCATTATCATAAAGACGGTCGTTGACGGCCAGTTTGTGGATCTGCCTAGTGGAGGGGGTACAAGCGCCCAAGCCCTAGGCAACCAGCAGGCGGACTAGCCATGTCACAGTTCGTCACATGTAGGGCGCTCGCCGACGCGGCACAGCAGTGCGGGGGCCCGGAGATGATTCGAAAGCGGCTGGCGGAAACGCGACAAGCCTACCTCGCAACCGCACTCCCTCCCCGCTTGAAAAGGGCGTTGGCTAAGGTTGGCGTCGACACCAGCTCGGAAGAGAGTGGCGCCGTGGATGTTGCCCCGGTCTTGCGCGAACAGTTCGGGTTTGACTGGGGCAACTGGGAACATCATCTTCGCTTCCGGTTGCACCTTAACCGCAACTCTTCAAGGGGTGACTTCGAGATCGCAAGGGCCATCCTTAACTTAGGCCCGGAGTCGGTTGAAAATCTAACGCGGGTTGTTAAGACGGGCGTATTGGCGAGCGCTGGAGATTCAACTGAGGCTGAGCACAGATATTACGACTTGAGTGTGCTCCCCCTTAATCTGATTCTTGGCGAGGAGGTCTTGAGAAATTTTCTGCCTCCAGCGGACTACTTCGAGTCTCACGCGACCAAGGTCGCCGACCCTTATGGCCTGATCCATGGCAGATCGAGATCCAAGCAGGCGAGCGGGCAGCATGCCGTGATCGTGGACGGCGTGTCGAAGGAGATACTTGGTACGCACAAGTTCAGCAACACGTTCCTTTTCAACGTAGACCTTTACTGTCCGATAGGGTGTGCGGATTGCTACAAGACGAGGATGGGAACACGCGAGACCTCGGTCTGGAACACGGGTGCCACCGGCTGTGCTCCGAAAATCTATCAACACCTAGAGATGGGCAACCTGGTGCCCCCCCGCCCAGGCCAATGGGCGGAACGTGCGGAAAAGGCTGTCGAGTGGATGAACGGGACCGATCGCGGACGTCAAGTGTACGACGTCATTCTGAGCGGCGGCGAACCACTCCTTGCTCTTAGTAACGAATCGCTTCGCGAGATTCTACGCCGCTTCGAGCGTGCCGAAAACGTTCGTCTACTTCGGATATGCACGGGTGGTCTTTTTCTGGGCCTCGCCTCTCGACTAGACGATGAACTACTAGATGTCCTTTCCGATTTTGCGGACAGGTCGGGGATGAGGATCACCTTCCAGGCTCACCTCGGCTCGCCGGAGATGATCACGCCTGAAGCCGCTCTCGCAGCCGATCGGCTTCGCCGCCGCGGGTTTTCAGCCTACAGCCAGGTCCCCATTAAGAACGGTGTCAATTTCTTTCTGGGAGATTTTGAAAAGACGCTTTCCACGCTCGTCGAGCTTGGCCGAAGGCAGGTTGCAGTGGGTGTCGAACCCTATATGTTCATTGTGGACATGCACCCTAGCACCAACGCGTTTTATGTCCCGATCGAGCCGCTCATGTGGGTCTGGGCCGAGCTCGTCGAAAGTCATGATCACCCCGGACTCGAGCGTCCGCGCACACTGAGCGTGCTGTTCGACAAAGGCAATATAGTCCTCTCTGGACATGCTCTATTCGCCGCCCGGAAATCCATTGACCGCTCGGCGGGTTGCGTGACGTACGATATCCCACGGGCTGACCTATCGCCGAAAGTAGGCATCGAGGTCTACACTTACACCGAGCCGCTCCTTGAGGGTATCAACGACGATCCCTCCAGTCTGACGAAATTGCAAGGGCAGTGGAAGCGAAAGCTCAAGAGCCAGTGCCGTCGATATGGGAAGAAACAGGGGAAGGGGGATACAGCTTCGGACGTCCCATAATCGGCGATGCCATACGAGTTTTTCAAAGAGAAGATAGGTCGGCAATGAGCTCGTAGGCGGGCCCACTCTGAAAGTTTGGCATGGCTCGGGCGGGCCTAAGCGGCTCAGCGTTCGTCTTGAACGGGGGGCTGTTCTCGCTGGGTGGTAATGTGATAAATTCGTGTCATCATCAAGGGGTGGAGGAGTAGGCTCCGAGAACAAGAGCACTGTTAGGAACTAACGGACGAGGTTCGAGTTCCAGAGGGGCCCCCGATGGATGATGCGATTACTTCTCGCGAGCGTTTTATCGCAAAGCTGGCTGGGGCATGGAATGAGAATCGTCTATTCCATTGGCCTGCGGGTGCAGAAGCAACGGGTGCGCACTTTCAGTCGATCACGCCTCTGACCCGGGGCATTAAGCAAGACGGCGATTGGTCGTTGAAGAGCTCACGCATCGCGATAACTGTTGTGGACTATTCTGGGTGCGGAGAGTTTCGCCAAGAGCTTCTTTTTCTTGGTTGTGCTGTGTTTCTTGAAGACAGTTTCCAGACTCGTCAGCACTGCATTGATACGCTCGTTGCTTCTATTCCAATTGGCATTGAAAAGGTCGCTGCATTCTCGACCGGACTCGTACCGAGAGCCGATCACGTCCTCGTGACATTTCTCACCAACCTAGCAATAGGACCGACCGACCATGAGCTGGACGACCTTTTAATGGCGATGGCGGGGTCGATACCTGGAGGTTGGCACAACGTGAAGCTGCAGTTCGGGGACGGCATTTCGCTTGGTATGAGTGAGTGATGATTATAAGGGTGATGGGGGGCATCTGGTGGCGAATAATTTGCGCTGGCGGCAAACGAATGGGGCGATGAAAGCCTCGCAAATGAAGACGAAGTGTTGAAGCAATTGACTGTAAGGGAGGTGTTATGGGGGGGGGAAAGGAACCTGACCTTCTCGGTGCAATCCACGCTCTGGAACGGATCTATGACATCGTTCTTAGCGACAGTTCGCTAAGCATCGAATTCGGTGCGGAGTATCACCTTGCAGGCTGCGCCCTCTGTCTCCTATGCGGGAAGCCGGTAGAATTGGACGAGCACGTTTCCAGGAGACAGCGGCGGGCGCTTTGCACGCCGCTCCATAACGAGAATAAGTGTCGCTGGGTCGATGGTGCGAAGACCGATAAGTCGCCTTTCGGGAACTGGATCAAGACCTTCCGCGAGGCGATTGGCGGGGTGGCCGGCAAAATCCTGTGGGCAAATCTTTCCTTCTGGGATCCGATGTATGGGCGCCAGCCGCTCCTTGCTCATGTGTCGGACCCCGGTGGCAAAGAGGCGTTCAAGCACTTTTGGGCGAACTACCAGGAGCTCACAAACCTGTCCGCAAGCAAGGGACTATTTACGCTCAACGAGTTCGCTGCACGCTGCGCCTTCAAGGAACCCTACATTGTTGTGCTTGACCCGCCGCCTGCGAGTGGGAGCGGATCTAAAGAAGGTCTCACCTTGAAGTTGACCTCGGAAATCTACAGGGAGATTATGGGAACGGAACTAAGCGAACGGCCCTCTCCTACAAAGTTGCTCGAGAAAGTAGTAGAGCAGGGTGATAAGGGAGGCTCGTCCAAGCTCTTTGATCTTGAGGCCACTCTGAGCACGATGCAAAGCGGGCCCTCGGGCGTCAGCGACCCGAAACTCGCCCGCCTCATTGGTGCCTGCTATGGGTATTGGAAAGCGAGTGCCTCAAGGTTAGCTAACATTTATTTTTTCCCCGTCGACATCGACTTCCTTGCTGACGGAGGCACAAGCCACGCACCAGGGTATGAATCTGCGGTGAGCATCTTGGCCGTTGGGACAAACGCAAGCTTGCAAGCAAAGGAGTTCAAATTCCTCGATGCCTTCGCCCGGACAGTGCTGAAGCGCGTCCTCATGCTCAACTTCTTCAAGGGCCAAAGACGAGAGGCGACGAAGTCGGCTGTGGCGGCCATCATGTCCCGCAACATGTCGCACAACCTGGGCAGCCACGTGCTGTCGAGGTTGGGGAGGCTTAAGGACGGGGGCGGTTGGTACACGCAGAAGTACCTGCAGCAGCGCATGGATTTTCTCGCGCAGGTCTCCACTGAACGCCCATCCTGGGAGGAACCGGCATGGTTGCTCCAAGACCTCGCGCGCTGGTTCCTCCACCAGAAGGACATGCTGGAGTACATCGCCGCGTCCGAGGGGCTCCGCGCGCACCGCTTCATGCAAGGAGAGGAATCCGCGGGTAAAGTGAAGGAGGGGCGGACAGAGCGCGGTGACATCCGCCTCCACGTGCTGTTGGTGCCGGAGGCACAGTGGTTGGAGCGGTGCCCCTCGGGAGAAGGTGCCACGGATGGTGATGGCAAAGTCGCCGCGCGCATCAAGGCTCTGCGGGACTCGTGTGGCGATTCCGGGGCAGGGTTATCGCCCGACGAGCATTTGCCCTGCACCCACGGTCCTGCTCGGCCGGCGGATGGCCCCGACTGTCGCCGGGTTCTGTTGAGTACCGCCGCGAACGAGAGTGACGGGGGCGCGGTACGAACGGACGAGGATCAATTGGTGGCCATCCCCGGGGGGCTCGTTGGCTGGCAGGGCTTTTACATCGTACTCGAGAACGTCCTACGAAACGCCGCCAAACACGGCAAGCGAAAGAGGGGTAAGGCGTTGCATGTGGTCGTGGAGATTCTCTACGACCCCGACTGCACGCTGAGCATCCGAGATGATCAGGGAGAGAAGGCCCGCGTGGCCCCCTGCGCCCTTTTGCGGGTGTATGACAGCGCCTCCCCGGTCGGCGACGGCGGGGTGGCGCTATGGGGCGAAAAGGGTATTAACCACCGCCTGCAACAGAATCTCATCGACGAGAAAGGCAAGCTCCGGCAGGGGAACTGGGGCCTGTCCGAGATGCGAATCGCCGCGGCGTATCTCCAACGGCGTACCATCGACCATGTGGGCGGAGGTGGTGAAATGGTTACCGGAAGGCCACCGAGGTCCGGGGGCGATGGCATGGACGACACGATGCTGAAGGCCGCGAGGAACGGTGGGAGTCCCCACATCCTGCGGGCCGTGCCATCGCCGATCGGGACGCTGGCCTACGAGTTTTACCTTTTGCGGCCCCTGAGCCTTGGGATCGCCTTTGCCGAAGAGGCGCTGGACCCGACGGGAGGTGCCTCATGAGCGCTTCCGAGCCACTGAACGTGCGCCTGCGTGCCTGGGAGCAGGTGTTCAGAAAGCAACTCACGCTGATCGCGCCCCTCTCCGACCCGCGCTCGTTCGGCATGCGCCTGCTGGTCTCGCAGCCAAATAAAACTGGGGAGCCGCCCTTTCTGAAAGAGCTCCGCCGGGTTCTCTGCGAGGGGGCCACGCAGTTCGGAGAAGAGGAGGGGGGGTGCGCCCGCCGTGAGGATCTGGGGGAATGGCTTGGCCCAGGCAGTGAAAAGTTACACACGCCTGCAAATTGGCTCAAGATCAAGATCGAGGAACTCCCGCTTCGCCTGTTCGTGGCCATCAATCCCGGTGAATGGTCGGCGGATGGCAAGAGCCCACTCGACGGGGACGCGTTCTGGACCAGTCGAGATCCGTTCTTCCGCAAGCGCATCTGCTGGCTCGACTGCCGGGAGTTGATCGACAACGGTCCGCTCGCGCTTCCGCAGAAACCCACTGAAAATCCGGTCGATGACAGGGCCTCGGCGATTGCGTGGCTCCAAGGCCTTCGCCTGCGATGGGTCCGACATTTGGCCATAGAGGTGGCCGGGCTGTGGGATAGCTCTGCGGACGAACTTCAACTCAACGTGTTGGTGAGCCTGGCGGCGAGCGACGCAACCGGGCTCCCTGCTCAGCAGAAGCTGGAGCCGCCTGAAACCGTCCCGCTGAAATGGCGAGATTCCGGGGGCGACAAAGATGGTAGAAGTGGGGTGTTTTGCCTCGATCTCAAGAATCTTAAAGTCGGTTCCAAAAAATGGGAAGGCTCCGTCGGCTTAAGTCCACAGGACCTCATGCACACCCGGCGAAACGTCCTGTTCCGCCGCCACGAGACTGCGGCGGAGTACGTCGCACAGGAGCCCGCTTGGCACCCAAAGGGGACGGACTTCAGTGCGGACGTCAATAGCCCATTCGGCGGGGAGGACTCCAAGGAGACTGTTTTATACTTCAAGTGCCTGGCAAGCCAACACATCGTGTCCGGCGCGGGGCGGTCGTTCTCCCTTCTCGACGCCGGTCTTGGGCAGAGATCCGGCGCCAATGGGGAGTGTCCGGTGATCGTTCTCGACGCTGCCGAGCAGGCATTGCTTCGACTCGGCATCGCGGACGAACGTTTTCAGCAATGGATGTGGGGAAGTGAGGAACGGCAGAGGGGTTGGGTGGTCGCTCAGCGGGTCGCGCCTGTATTCATAGCGCCTACCCGAACAAACGCCAAGAACTACCGCCATGGACAGCCGCCTTACAGAGGCGCCCCTCATTACAGGATCGACCCGAAACACGCTGAAAGGCCACCCGTACCCCGCTTCAGGTGCCCGCATGGTCTTGAGTATCTGTGGCCGAAAACGCTTCGCGGTCTAGATGCGTTAGTAATCCACCAGGGGCTCCTCGACAAGGCCTTTAACGGCCATGACTCGAGGCGGCATTTGACGGCCAGGATGTTGGAGCTGAAGGCCGCGATGCCGTTCGTTTTCATCACCAGCGGCCGCGGCCGCCCCGAGAATCTCCCGTGGGGGTGCAAGTTCCTGCCCTACGCCGCGATCGAGGGCGCCATCCACGGTCCCTACTTCGAGAAGATCTTGTTATGGAGAGCGATGGTGGCGTCATGAGGTACGTCCTGATCTTGCTGCGACCCGAAGACCTGGAAGCCTTGGAGTGCCCTATTTCTGGCCCGTCCGATAATCCCACGATCTGCATCGGGCGATGGGGCAATGATGACGACATCATCGTCGATGGCAATGCGGGGGAGGAGAAGTATTCATTTTACGTCCTCCGCAGCGAAATCAAGTGTCGACTACATTTGATAGATGTTCCTTGTGGCTCAGAAGTCCTCATCGCTGTCAGTCATGGCAATGCGCGGAATGGTAATGGCAGGCTTAGAACGGTTTCTTGTTGTAGGGAAGGATTGCTTCTCACTAGCCGTTCTGCTTTCCAAATGGAAAACCACGGTCTCCATTTAGCCATTGTGGTGGCTACTGTGTTTGGAAGCGCCCAGTTTGACGAGTTAAGTCTTTCTGCGAACGTACAAGCAGAAGATTGGTGGGCGCTTGAACAAGCTGTCGGGACAGTCTTCAACCGACCCTTGATGTGCTTAAATAACACCGATGCCCAAGGCACTTCGTCCACGCTGGAGTCCTGCGATTCAACTTCCGCGCATGCACCAGCTCCGGACGCGAGATCTTGCCCCGAGCCGACGAGTCTGTTGTGGCTCTTTGGCGGAGTCGCCGCTCCAGAGAATCCCGACGAAGCCGGCGCGTTCGAGAAGGCGGGGGGACAGCTCGAGCGCGAATATGCAGATGAGGGACGAAGCGTGATCTTCTTTTCCGCCGCGCGGCGCGTCACCTCGGATTGGGCCAAGAAGCTCTCGGAGATTTCTTCCGCAAGTCCTGCGATCATGCACCATGGGCAGTATCGTGAAGAAGTCCAACTAATCGGTCGCCGGGGGACCTATAGCTACAGCTCCGGCGATCGCACCTACCAAGAAATGTTGGACGATCTTAATAGCGCCGCAAGTTCCGGTACGGATGGGGCCGTGGCACGCTGCGCGTGGAAGTGGTGCGGCATCTACCGGCGCGGGGTGGAGCGCGACCGGATCGCGCACCTCGTACATCGCTGTGTGGGCCCGTGGTCGAGCCTCTGCCTGACCACGGAGGATCTTGCAGGAAGGGTCGCTGAAGGCGAGCGGCGTGCGGTGGACGCGTTGTTGTCAGAGTTGCGTGAAGAGTGGACTCGCATTCCGAGTGCCGGACCGTTGGGGACGCTCAACGAGACTCGCAGGAGGGTCCTCGGCAAGCAGGAGAAGCGCACGGTTAGGAAGTCCGACATCTCCGATCGGCTGCGGCTGTTCAGGGCCAAGGGCCAGACGCCATGGGACGACGACATTTTCAACACGGGGATCTACGCCGCGCTCCGGCGCCTGGCCGGCGAGCGCGCAAACTTGCTGGCGAAGGACGGTGGACAAGGGAAGGATGCCCTCAGCGAGGTCTGGAACCTGCTCGGTGTGGCCGTTGAGATCAGCCCGATCGCCGAAGGTGGTTTCCAGGTGTCGTGGAAGGGGAAGCCAGGATCGTGGATCGCACGGTACACGGATCTCCTTCAGTGCCTCGTGAGCTCGCACCAACCCATCGTTCCCTTGATCGAGGCCCACGCACGGGATCTTGCGGAGGGAGTTTCCGATCTGGTGGCGATCGAGGTGAACCAGAAGTCGGGTCAACCGATTGCGGAGTTTGACACACTGCGCGACTGGGTGGACGCTCTGGTGCGCGCCTTCGAAGCCGCGGCGGCACCACAGCGGGGGGATGAAGGCGGTGCGTAGCCGGGTGCTGGTCGTCGCGGCTGCGGGAAGCCAGGGTGGGGCTCGTTCCAGGGACCCGCACGATGACTCCGTCGAGGTCTTCGAGCTGTCCTCCTTGGTGTTTACGCAGGCCAGAGTCCAAAGCTCCGACCTAGACGCCGCCTTTTCGGATATTGCCTCGCGGCTAGACTCGGGCAAGCCGGGAGACCTGCGGAACCTTTGGCTCCTTCTGGACTTCCCAGCCGATCCGGGCGCGTCCTGGGATCCACTCCTGTCGTACGACTCAAGCCGATCGTCGCTCCTCCCACGAGAGATTCTGGTCGCTTGGCTGGCCTTGGCGTACCCCGAAGTCAGGGTCTTGGCGCGCAGGGCTGCCTGCTCAGAGCCCCCCAGCGACTCGGCGATCGACTGGGATCAACACCTCATCCCCCTCACACTGGACCCACGTGAATTGCTGGATCTGAGGCGCGGCCACGCCTACACGTCCCCAAGGAGCGGGGCGGTTGCCGCAGGAGGGGACAATGGGCAGGATGTCGAAGGCAAGCCATGCCACGCGGTGCCATGGACGTGGCACACGCCGGCGCTCTTCGACCCCTCGGGCTTGCGCAACTGGCTGAAGACGGAGTTGTCTCGGCGGGTGCGTGGGACTGACGCGCCACCACCGGCGAATCGCTCCGAGCTTGCCGCGGTCATCGACGAAGAAAGCGGCTTCGCGTATTTCAACGCCCTTGCCGCGTATCGGTTTGGCTACCGCGTGGCGTCTGTGATGACGGCGCTGGGGTTGCGTGAGGTCTTTAAGGAGGAGAACCCTCAGGAGTGGCGCCTGACTCTCGAGGATGTCTACCTCCACTTTTGCGATCGTGAGGAGGTATTTCCCGGGAAGGCGGTGCATTTATCGGATTTTTCAGAGCGCGACCGTCTCTGTCCGGGACTTCGGCAGGCGGAGAGCAGGATTCTAGTGACCGTCGGGCACGCGCGCAGCAACGAGGCGCGGCGGAGATGGAAGAAGAGCCAGCGCTACCTCGTTGCGAAGGGCAAGATGCGGCTCGTGTTCAAGCCGATCGCCGGGGTCTTTAGACTCTGGCGAGAAGCCCGACAGTGGAGCAGACTCGCCAATCGGCCAGCCGTAGCCAAGGGATTCCGGTGGCCCCCGGATGATGGGAGGCGGCGCGAGGCCGACCCGCAGGCATCCCACAGCGCCCCTGGACGGTTGCTCCGCATCGCCGAGATGCTTCTTGCCCGCGCCAGGCGCCTCATCGACTCTCCGGCCAGCGTAGAAGATGCTGTGCAGGCCGCCGTGCTGGCAATGGAGGCCAAGGAGATCCTCGGTGGAATGACCCCAACAACGTCCCTGGAAGCGCTAGCGCTACAGCACGAGGCGGAGGTGATCGCGGAGAGCATGTTTCTCGGCGTCGAGTTCAACATCGACTTGAAGGACCGCTTCGCCGAGTTGCAACGAGAGGTAAAGAATGTCTCCGGATGGTTCAACTCAAGGCGCCAGCGGCGAGTGGAATTCAATGCACGCCTTATGATCAAGGAGCGCCTAGCCCGCCGTTTCAGCGACTTGAACCAGATCGAAGAAGAGCTGACGTGCCTGGCAGCGGCAAGGCGGCTGAGGTTTGGGCTATTCATTCGTGAAAAACCCTACCGGTGGATTTTCTGGCCTGCTCTTGAGTACGTGGCGTTTGCACTTTCGTCGCTGGGCCGGTTTGCCTTCGGGGTGGCTACATGGATTCTCTTGTTTGCCGGCATTCATCGCCTTCTCCACATCACACCCGAAGCGGCCGGCAACAGCTTTGGCCACGCGCTGGCGTCGACTGCGTATTTCTTTATGACTCTCCAGCCCTGTGCTGCCGTGGCCCATTCGAGCCTCGTGGACGCAGTGCTGGCGATCCAGGGGGCGGTGGCGTTCCTGAACTTGGGTTTGCTGATTTCGCATTTGTACCTGGTTATTTCAAGGAGATAGCGCCATGACGGGAGAAGGGGCGGGAACGCGGGAAGCGGGCGAGGCAGCAGCGGGAGGTGAGTTGAAGGCCCAAGCGAAAGAAGAGAGATCAAACGCCATCACCGCAGCGAAGGACCTTTTTTCACGGGCCGCGTTACTAATGGGTGCCATGTTCTTGTTGCTCTTGATAGCGATCTGCCTGCTTCAATGGTCCCACGTCACCTCATCGGTGGGTGGTGCTGCCATGGTTCATCCGGTCGCTGGCGAAGACTCCTCCTCGCCCACGCTCATCGGTTGGCCGGTCTCCTCGCTGGGGTGGGCTGCGGCAGTCGCGTTTCTGGGGTTCGCGGCTGCCCTCGCGGTGGTCGCCATTGCCGTAGCCGCGTCGCTTTCCCGAATCGCAAACGGGGATAACTGAGCCTGCCGATGCCATCCAGGCCCAGGCTCCTCCTTGTAGACGACTCCGAGGCGTTCCGGCGTTCCATGACCCGGGCATTGGAGCGAGACTATGAGGTGGTGACAGCCTGCGGTACCGGCGAGGCGCGAGGCCTGCTGACCCCCGCGCCGAATGCTGTGCTCCTCGATCTGCGGCTGGATGAGGGTGACCCCTCGAATGCGGAAAGCCTTGGCCTCCTGGCCGACCTGCGGGAGGAGCTGCCTTCGGTCCCGGTGATCGTGATCACGGCTTACAGCGACGTGGACCATGCCGTGGAATGCATGCGGCGGGGCGCCGTGGACTTCATCGAGAAACGGGGCGGCTTGGGTGCGCTCAAGGCCAGGATCGACAAGGCCCTGGAACAGGCGCAGGTGGTGGCCCGGCTGCGGCAGCTCGAGGAGGAACTTGCCATCGTAGAGCCGCGCGAGCTGGTGGGGCAGAGTTCGGCCATTACCGACGTGAAAGAGATGATCGCGGCGGTTGCACGGGACTCCACCGTGACCGTCCTCATCACCGGCGAAACCGGCACAGGCAAGGAGCTGGTGGCGCGAGCGATTCACGCCAGCGGTCCGCGAGCGCAGCGGCCCTTCGTGGCGGTGGCAGTCAGCACGCTCCCTGAAACCACCGTTGAGGCCGAACTGTTCGGGTACGAGCCCGGCGCGTTTACCGACGCCAGGCGCCGAAAGGCCGGGTACATTGAGCGGGCCAACGGCGGGGTGCTGTTCTTGGACGAGATCGGAGAACTTCCCCCCGTGACCCAGGTGAAGCTGTTGCGCTTCCTGGAGGAGAGGACGATCAGCCGCCTCGGCGGGGCAAAGGATCTCCCTATGGACGTTCAGGTGGTGGCCGCTACGCACGCCCAGCTCACGGGTGCGATCCGTGCCGGCACTTTCCGGGAGGACCTCTACTACCGGCTGAAGGTGTGCGAGATCCGCCTCCCGTCTCTCAGGGAGCGCCGAGAGGACATTCCGCTTCTGGTAGAGCACTTCCTCGCCAAACTCGGTGCGCGCAGCCGAGGCGTGGGTGTTGTGAGCCGCGAGGCGGAGGCGGCGCTTCTTCGCTACGCCTGGCCCGGGAACGTGCGGGAGCTTCGCAACACCTTGGAGGCCGCGCTCATTAGGGCCGGCCTGCGCCACCATCGGCGCGTCGAGAGCGGCGACCTGCCGGTGGAAATTCTCGGCAAGGCTGAGCCGCCTGAGGTGGGTTCCCCGACATCAACCCAAGCGCAATCCGCCCCTATCAGCGCCGCGAACTCCCCGTCTTTGGAAGAGGTTCTGGCCGAAACTGAACTGGCCGCAGTGGAACGGGCTCTGGCTGTCAGCGGCGGCAGGAAGACCGAGGCCTGGAAACTCCTCGGCCTGAACGATCGATACGTGTTCACGCGACGCGTAAAGCGCATCCTCCATCGGCACCCCATGCTCGCAGCCAGGCATCCTGCCGTATGCGCCGCATTCCGGACTCATCCCATTGGGGCAGACAACCCAGGCAGAGAATAGAGTTGGGAGCGGAGACCCGTTTATCGATGCCGATCCATTCCCACAATCTGTTGCATAACACGAGCCAGCGATAACGTACCCTATCTTTCGCATCCATGAGCAAGCCTCGCGTCAAGGGGGGCGTGGGAAGACGGGGTATCCCAAGCATCCATTCGGCGTCAGCCCCTTTGGGCGCGCCACACATCGATTTCGGACCGGCCCCATTCACTTTCACGGCATCGCACAGCGCCATGCGAAAGACCGGGGTCCGGCCGTTACGCCCCGTTCCCTTGAAGCAAGTCTCGATCTGGTTCCCTCCTCGCCCAAAGGTCCTTTTTTCCCTCTATCATGCCGCTTCTTGGCGCCAGGTCTCGCCGGTCTTCAACATGGCGAGCATAACGCGCAGAAGGTAGTGGGCCGTGGCGACCAGGGCGATCTTCTTGCGCGTGGGGTCACCATTCTGGATTCTCTGGAAGTACTCGCGTATGCGGGGTGATCGTCGAATGCCCTGCCATGCGGCCTCTGTCGATAGCCGCCTGACGGTAGACGGGCCCTCCTTGGTGATGTGGCCGAGCCGGTTAGTGCCTCCGCTGGCATCCTGGCTCGGAACAAGCCCGAAGTAGCGTCCCACGGACTTGGCGTTTTGAAATCGGCCCGGGTCATCCAAGTAGGCCACAACGGCTTCGGCGGTTCGCACCCCGACCCCTGGAATGGACATGACGAGACAGACACCCGGATGGCCCGCTGCCCGCTGGTCAAGCAGCGAAGAGACCCGTCCGAGCTGGCAAGAGAGGGCATCGAGTCTCTCGACAAGGAGGTCGCGCTGGAGTCCAGCGAAGGGGTCGGAGAAAGCGATGCCCATGAGCCAAGCCAGCCCGCGCTTCGACCATAGGCCTTTCGGTGCGTTCACACCGTGCCCTCTGAGGAGGCCCCGCAGGCTGTTCTTGATACGCGTCTGCTCCCCAACGAGCCTTTGCCTGTGTTCGATGAACGCCCTCCAGGAGCGCACCTCTGCTGGTGGTACGTGAACGGGGGGTACTTCCCCCTGTGCCAATATACCTGAGACAACCCCCCGGTGCTAAATTACTGTCGAGGGCGGGGAGGTTCACAGGATGATGAAGCGAACAATGACGAGTACGAAGGGTCTTTCTTCCGCCGCCCCGGAGC
>JAKAJA010000249.1 GCA_021814085.1 Acidobacteriota bacterium
CTCCCTAGAAAGGGCACCACCCTGTCGTCGGTCGGCCGCCTTGTCCTGCTCGCCCGGCGCCGCGCGCGCGGCCGCGCCCTATTTTGAGATGGGCTCTAGATCTGAGTCACCCGCAACCCACGATAAGCACGATGTAAGGCCAGCGCGACGGTGGAGGAGCGCGCGCTTCCGGATGGGGCGGCCTTTCTGATAAGATGACAAGGGAGGGACCATGATCATCCGGGAAGAGGCTCTGCCTTTCGCCGCGCCACTCGCCGTGGCCGCCGTCATCCTCGGCGTCTTGGGGCACCCCCTGTGGGGCGCGCTCCCCGCCGCGGGCTTCCTGTGCGTCTGCGCGTTCTTCCGTGACCCCTGCCGAGAGTCGGATGCGGCGGGGGATGTCCTGACCTCGCCCGCGGACGGAAAGGTGATCAAGGTGGAGCCACTGGAGGACGGAAGGGTCTTGATCAGCGTCTTCATGTCCGTCTTCAACGTCCACGTGAACCGTGCACCGTGCGACGGGGAAGTCCTGGGGGTCCATTACACCCCGGGGAAGTTCATGGCCGCATGGAGCGACAAGGCCTCCCTGGACAACGAGCAGGTGCGGATCACTCTGAAGGCATCGAGGGGAACGGTTGAGGTGGTCCAGATCGCGGGGCTCATCGCGCGCAGGATCGTCTGCTGGGCGAGGAGGGGACGGTCCTTTGGCAGGGGAGAGAGGATAGGTCTCATCCGGTTCGGATCCAGGGTTGACATCTACATTCCCGCCCAAGAGGTGGAGATCCTGTCCGCGCCGGGCCAGGTGGCGCGGGCCGGCCTCACGCCCCTGGCGCGCTGGCGGGCTCGCTCATGACCCCCCACAGGTTCCGCCGTCCGTCCTCCGGGAAAGGTCCCACACGCCTGCGGAGGGGCATAGCCATCCTCCCTTCGCTCTTCACCGTGGGGAGCATGTTTTTTGGTTACTACGCCATCATTCTGAGCACCAAGCACAACTTCGAACTGGCCGTGACCATGATCATCCTGGCGGGGATACTGGACGGCCTGGACGGGCGCATCGCGCGCATGACGGGCACCACGAGCGAGTTTGGCAAAGAGCTCGACTCCCTTTCCGACTTCCTATCCTTCGGCGTGGCCCCGGCCCTCGTGCTCTACCACTGGGGCTTCTCGGACCTGGGCAAGGCGGGATGGTTCTTCGCCTTCCTGCTCCCCGTGGGAGGCGCTCTGCGCTTGGCCAGGTTCAACATACTCACGGCCACCATGGACAAGCGCTATTTCGTGGGCTTGCCTATCCCAGCGGCGGCAGCGGCCGCGGTCCTGCCGCTCTATTTCCTGCCGCCGGGCATCACCACGGGCAGCGACCCCAATTCGCTCGTCTATTTGCCGCCCATGAACATCGATTCGACCCTCTTTTACTCGGTGCCCCTGTACTACATCAGGACGGCGTGCCTGGTCTACGTGGTGGCCCTGGCCTGGCTCATGGTGAGCACCATCCGGTTCAGAAGCTTCAAGGATGTGAACCTCAGCGCGCGCCGTCCTTCCGTGACGGTCTTCGTGATCGCCTTCATCCTGGTCCTCATCGCCCTCAACCCACCCCTCGTCATGCTCGCCATCGCGGTGACCTACGCGCTCTCCGGTCCGGTTGGATGGCTCTGGGGGCGTGTTCACAAGAATCCGGGCGAGCCGGGGCTTCCACCCTCCGCCGAGGTTAGGCCCGCGCACGTCCAACAGCCGGAAGAGGTGCCCCATGAGCAGTGAAGTCCCGCGCGTCGCCGTCGTGGGGGCCGAGGATCTCCAGGCCCGGTCCCTCTGTGAAGCCCTGAGGGAGGGCGGCTTGCGCGGCGACCAGGTGGTGCCCCTAGGCGCCCGCCTGGGACATCTCGAACTCTCCCTCGACGTGGACGCCACGGCGGAAGTATTCCTGCCCCTCGAGCGGGAGCACCTCGCGGGTGCACGGGTGATCGCCCTATTTTCCAAAGCCCCGGACGCCAGGGCGGCGGTGGCGGAATGGGCCAGGGAAGGCGGCCAGCTCCTGCTTGACATGGTGCCGCCCGCGGGGGTGGTCGGCGGCTGGATCGACCCCTTGAGCGGTGAAGATCGCGAGGAGATAGCCCGTGGGTTCGCCTTCCCCGGCGCCGCGGCCCTCTACCTCTCTCGTGCGCTACGATTTTTGGAAGGGCATGCCTCGGGCATGGTGGCGGCTCAGGTCTTTTCGCCGGTGACGCGCTTGGGCGAGGCGGGCGCCTTGGAACTGTTCAACCAGGCCTTCGCCATCCTGAATTTCAAACCCATACCGCAGGATGTCCTTGGCAGGCAGGTGGCGTTCAATTTCTTCCCCATGCCGGAAGACGAGGAACACGCCGAATTCGCGGCCCAGGTCAGGTCCCTCACCGGTGGGAATCATTTGAAGGTGACGTGCGCCGTAATGCAGGCCCCGTCGTTCCACGGCGCGGCCCTTTCGGTCGCCGTGGGCGTGCATGACTCGGACAAGGCCCTGTCGGCACTTGATGCGGCCATGTCCAACGATTCGTGCTTCGCCTCGTGGGAAGGTTCGGGTTGGCCTTCGCCAATAGATGTGGCGGGCCAGGAGCGCCCCGTCCTTTCGTCCAAGGCCCTGGACCCCGAAACTCTATGGCTGTGGATCGTATTTGACAACGCCAAGGCCGGTAAGGGAGCCTTGGCGGCAAAATGGTTGCTGGCAAACCGCTAACCGGTGATCGCCCTCAGACCCCCGTGTCTTCAATGGCGCTGAGGGAGCAGTCTTCGTCGGTAGTGTAAGTTTCTGGGTAGGCCTGGAAAATCTTCAGGCAATCCAGGGAGCAGAAGAAGAATTTCTGACCCTCGTAGACAAATACCAGACCGCCTCCGTGCCTGTCCGTGGGAGTCGCGCAAATCGTGCAACCTTCCGACATTGGCCCCTCCCTGTTGGGGTTTAGGCAAGGAGGGTGCCAATATCTTGTTTGGGGCGACTGAATGCCTACAGCATGGCGTTCGATCCAATTCCCGCCGGCGATCTTACGAGGGTATCCGAAAAAAAGCCGCTAGAAGTGTTACCTTACGTTACGGGAAGCCCCATCCTGCGAGGCGGACGGACGCAGCCAGCTGAACAAGATGGGACAAGCCGCTTCCGTATCTTAGAGTTTCTTCACCTTCTCGACAGTGAGTCCCGTGAGGCCGGCCTTTTCCGCCAACGGCCCCGTAATTTCTACCTGGAGCGCCGCGTAGGTCTTCGCCTCGTCGAAGGGTTTGCCGTCCTGGTGATCGGCCAGCAACAAGTACACCTTGCCGTCCGCGGCAAGAAGCCCCATGGGCTGCCCGCCCTTCAGACAGGTCAGAGCGCACTGCTGATGCTTCATGCCCGTCGCGCCGTGGTCCAGGTAGCAGGCCAGATCAACGATCTCGCCCTTCACGGTAATGTCCTTGCCCGTCTTCATGCCCTTCATGTCATCGTGGGCGAAGGAGGCAATCGCAAAGGCCACTGTGACCAAAATGGTTAACATTGCAATGATTCCAAAGGATTTTTTCATGGCTTCATCTCCTTGCATCCAGACAACAACTTCGAAGCACGATTTATGCCTGCATGGCATAGCGGCATCGCCCGGGAGTGGTCATCATGGAGTGGAATCATTCTTGGTCTCCGGAGAGGCGGGCTTCGATCGGAGCCAGAGGATGTACGCCCACAGGTTGCCGACGTCTTGCTCGGCGAGAACCCCACGGAAGGAGGGCATCTGGAGGGTCGCACGATTGAGGAAGAAAGAGGCCGCGCGGTTCTTCTTCATCCCGGCGGAACGGCCATCCAAAACCCACTCCCCGAACTCCAGTCGGTTCCTCGTGAGGTCATTGAAATCTGGGCCGATCCACCCGGGCACGGTGCCGGTAAAGGACTTGGGGTTGAGCACGCCCCCGCTTCCGCCCACCCCGTGACAGGACTCGCACCCGAACTTTAGGGAAACCTCCGAACCTTTGGCCACGGATCCTTCCGAGGGGACGAGATACCCGTCCGCGGCGAGGACGAACGCAGCCAGGTCCTGGATCTGCATGGTGCTGAGTCGTCCCTTGAAGGCCATCATGTGAAAGGGCGGGGGCGGATTAGCGCTTGAAGAAGGCGAGGCGTCCCTTGCATGGCCCTCCGCGATGAAATAGGCCACATCCTTCGGCGACTTCATGTACATCATGGCATTGCCTCGGAAGAAGGACGGGACCGTTCCCCAGCGGCTG
>JAKAJA010000250.1 GCA_021814085.1 Acidobacteriota bacterium
TCCAGGTACCGGATGAGGGCTTCCACCAGGCTCTGCGCGAAGGCGAAGCAGGTGTCCCGGTAGTCCATGTAGGCCTTGCGCGAATCGGCGTACGCCTGGCAGAGCTCGTCGAACTTGGACATGCTGCGCTCTCCTATGGTGCGGGGGAAGGCTGGGGCGGCGGGGTTGCGACGGGGAGCCGCCCCGGCGCGGGATGGGCCTCCGGCGAGAAGGGGATGTCCATGACGGGATACCGGTTCCAGCCCTTGTAATCGAAATGCCACCACTCCGTGGGATAGACGGAGAAGCCCTGGGCTTCCATGGTGGCGCGCAGGAGGTCCCGGTTGCGGCGCGCCGACGGCGTGCCTCCGGAGTAATGGGGGTAGGCACGCTCCGTCATCTCGTCGAAGCCTGACGGCATTTCCACTTCGGCGCCGGAGTGCAAATCAAAGAGGGTCACGTCCACCGCGCACCCACGGTTGTGGACCGATCCCTTCGCCGGGTCGGCCACGAACTGGCGCTTGTCGGGCGGGGTGGCCTCCCAGAAAGCGCGTGTGACCGACCACGGGCGGTAGGCGTCCCAGACGAGCAGGACGTAGCCCTTGGGCTTCAGGGCGGCGTTGGCCCGCGAAAGGGCGAGGGCCGCCTCGCGGTTCAAGAGGGCCTCGGCCCCTGCCGGGTACATGGCCCGGCCCATGAAGTTGTCTTTCGAGGCGTATCTCAAGTCCACGCGAATGGTGGAATCCACGGCTTTCAGGGCGACGAGATCTGGTTTCCTCGTAGCCAACCGGTCCACGGGGGGAACCTGCGCCCAGAGGGCAAGGGCCAGGGCGGAGAGCAAAGCCGCGGCCCAAAGCCGCGCCCTAGGAATCATGGCTTGCTCCGTACTCTCAGATGCCCAACCCGCTGAGGGTTTCTATGACCTGGGCGATGACGTAGGCCAGGTCGGGGTGGCTCCCTTCGAAATGGGCCATCTCCTGGGACAGGCGGGAGTTGAACACCTTGTGGGCCTCGGGGGAAAGTTCACCCTCTTCGTCCAGAAGGTCCTGGGTCTCCCTGGCCAGCGTCTCCAGTCTCTCCCGCGTTGGGCCATCTTCCGCGGGTGCGTGCTCCAACTCGTCCTTGAGCTGCTCCAGGATCGCCCTCAGCTTGTGGCGTTCCTCGGGCGGAATCGAACCGTCGACCATGGTGGGCTCTCCTATAAAGACAGTTTAGCAGGTTGCCGAGAATCTGGTGCCAGCACCGCGCACGACCCACCTCACCCGTTGTAGATGGGTCCGCCGAGATCCCTGTATCGGCGCAAGACCTCCTGGGCCTCTCCGCGCAGGAGCCCCCGGACCACGGCCACCCCGCGGCTCTTCAGATAGTCATAGGAAGCTTCGAACACGGGACCCTCGTCGAACCCGAGGGCGGATGCGTCATCCCGCGAGGCCCCGCAGAGCAGCCGGCTCACGCCGCTCCAGAGGACCGCCCCCAGGCACATGGCGCAGGGGTCGCAGGAGGAAGCGAGGGTGAAGGGCCCGCCGGGAACGCCCCGGAGGGTGTGGCATCCCACGGTTCCGTGGGCGAGCATGATCGCGACGACCTCCGCGTGGGCTGTACCGGTCCCCAACCTCACGACGCCGTTCACCCCGGCGGAGACGAGGGCGCCCGTGGACTCCTCGAAGACCGCCGCGCCGAAGGGCCCGCCCGTACCGCGCATGACGTTCTCGCGTGCAAGGACTATCGCCAATCGCATCTTGTCCTGGTCCGAGGGATAGGAGATCGAGGCGTCCAGGAAATCCTGGACCCATTCGGGGTTGTTCACTTCCATAGTCTGGCGGAAGTCAGGCCCCATTCCGATCCTCCGGCCCTCGGAGGGCCGATTTTCTATTCTATTAGTCCTCGGCCTTGGCCCGCCTGGCGTAGAGAACGAGGAAGGCGCACAGCCCGCACAGCCCGGCCATGGCGAGCCAGTCTCCCAGGGCCCCCTCGAAGGCCGCGTCGGAGAGGACGTGCACCACCGACTTGGCCTCCATGGCGCCCGTGGACATCTTGATGGCGGCGTTGATGACCGCGTCCACCACGCCCATGATGGCGCCCCCCGCCATGAGGCCCGAGGCGATGAGGACACCGCGGTCCATGCGGGGCTTGGTGATCTCCGGCCCCTCCCCGACCTTGGACCTGGCCACGACCCAGCTCAGGATGCCTCCAAGGAGGACGGAGGTGTTCAGTTCGATAGGGAGGTACATGCCCAGGGCGAAGGCCAGGGCGGGTACTCCCACCATGCGCAGGAGCAGGGAGAGGAGGACGCCGAGGCCGAAGAGGTACCACTGGAGGGGCGCCGTGGTGGCTCCGAAGATGCCCACCAGGATCTCCTTCATGGCGGAGGCCTGCGGTGCGGGGATGGCGTTCGTGCCGAAGCCCTGGCTCGGATCCGCCTGGGCCATGACCCACATGGCGAGGCCGCAGAAGGTAGCCGCCACGGCTGTTCCAACAAACTTGAGCCCGAGTTGCCGGGCCGGCGTCGCCCCCAGCCAGAAGCCGATCTTGAGGTCCGAGGAGAGGGCGCCAGAAGCCGCGAGGGCGGTGCACACCACGCCGCCCACCATCATGGTCACGAACATCCCCGTGCCCCCGCTCAGGCCGAGCCTGAGCATGACGAAGCCCGTCACGATGAGGGTCAGCATGGTCATGCCCGAGACGGGGTTCGTGCCGATGATGGCGATGGCGCGGGCCGCCACGGGCGCGAAGAGGAAGGCGATGGCCATGACGAGGGCCGTCCCCACGAAGGCCGGCATGAGGGAGTCCTTCAGGCCGATGCCGAAGGAGAAGAAGAGGAGGGCGGCGAAGGCGAAGATCACCAGCCCCACGGCCACGAAGGAGCCGGAGAGGGAACGGTCCACGCGCGGTACCTCGGCCTTGGCGCGCCGGTCCTGGCTCTTGAGGCCCTTCAGGTTGGCCACGATGGACCGGACCATGGAGGGCACCGAGCTGGCGACCCCCATGATGCCCGCCCCCGCGATGCCCCCCACGCCGATGATCTTCACGTAGGAGCGGAAGACCTCGTCGGGGCTCATGGCCGAGATGAGCTTGGCCCCGGGCGGTAGCACTTCGGGCAAGTGGGCCCCGATGGCGTGCACCATGGGCACGAGGACGAAATAGGAGAGGAAGGAGCCCGCCGCGATGATGGCCGAGTACTTGAGGCCGATGATGTATCCGATTCCCACGAGGGCCGCGTTGTTCAGCAATCGGAAGGTCATGAACTGGCCCGTGAGGAGCTTCCCGAGCCCCGTGGCCGAGAAGGTGATGCGCTCGGCCATGCCGTGGAAGGTCGTCACGACGCCGTCGTAGGCCGCCCCCACGATGGCAGAGAGAGCCAATATCTTGGCCTGGCTCCCCACCCGCTCGCCAGAGACGAGGATCTCCGTCGTGGCCGTACCCTCGGGCCACGGGAACTGGCCGTGCATCTCCACCATGAGGTGGTACCGGAGGGGGATGAGGAAGAGGATGCCCAGACATCCGCCGAGGAAGGAGACGACGATGACCTGCCACACACTGGGCTGCGTCACGCCCGAGCCCGCCTCGGCGGCGAGCATGTAGAGGGCCGGGATGGTGAACACGGCGCCGGCGACCACGTGGGAGGAGTTGGCCCCGATGGACTGGACGATGACGTTCTCCAGGAGCGTGTTGCGCCTGGAGAAGAACCGCGACAGGCCGATGGTGAGGATGGAAATGGGGATGGCCGCCTCGATGCCCTGCCCCACCTTGAGGGCGAGGTAGGCCGCCGCCATGGAGAAGATGGCGCAGAAGATGAGGCCCATGGTGACGGACCGCGCCGTCACCTCGGGGACCCCCGTCTCGGCGGAGACCACCGGGACATACTTCTCGCCGGGCCCCAGGGGCCGGCGGGCGTTTTCAGGAAGGCCCGTGATGGGCTTGTCTGACGACGTCTGGCTCATGTCCCCCCCCCTCCATGCTCACGGATGCGCCGGGGGCTGCTGCCCCCGACTTGCCGACCCTTGCGGAGGATGGTAGCACAGGGGGCTCCGTCCCCAAACGAAAAGGAGGGCGCCCGGAGGCGCCCTCCTCGTTGACGAATTTGGTCCCCTATTTCGCTACGAAGCCGAACTTCTGGCCGCCCACGGAGGCGTCGACCATGGCCCCCTTCGTCCCCATGACGAACACGGCGACCCCGTTGTTGTAGGAGGCGTCGGCCGCGGCGCCGTTCTTCA
>JAKAJA010000251.1 GCA_021814085.1 Acidobacteriota bacterium
GGTGCCGGTGGCGATCTTGAGCTGGGCGTCGATCTGCCGCATGAGGAGGTAGGTGGTGGCCACGTCCGAGACGAGGGTGATGGTCACCGTGCGGTAGGCCGCTTCGGACGCGGCGAGTTGGGCGCGGGAGGACTCGGTGGAGCGGCGCAGCCTGCCCCAGAGGTCCACCTGGAAAGAGGCGTCGGCCGCCACGATGACGTCGTTCGTTGTAACGGTCCCGTACGCTGGCATGTGCCTCGGGGCAAGGGGGTATAGGAAATTCGGCGAATAGAGCTCCGAGCGCGACCCCCGGGCCATGTATCCGAGGGAGGGCCACTGGTCCGCCTTGGTGTAGCCCAGGGCGGCCCGGGCCTCCTGGATGCGCGCCGCGGAGGTGAGGATGTCCTTGTTCTCCTTCAGGGCGATCCGGATCAGTTCCTGGAGCTTCTCGTCCTTGAAAAGCTCCCACCAGGGCATGTTGGCGACGGACTCGCCGGGAGGGACGGCCTCCAAGAAGGCCTGCGGCGGACTCAGGTCGGGCCGCTTGTAGTCCGGCCCCATGGCGCACGCGGTGGAAAGGAGCAGGGCAACGAGGAGGATAGAGGTCGCCTTTCTCATTGGCGTCCTCCTTCCTTCTGAGATGTTTCGGGAGGCGGCGCCTGCGGTTCGGCCTCGCCCTTCTTCCCGCCGGAAATCCTCTCCACGAGGACGAAGAGGACGGGGATGAGGTTGACGCCGAGGATGGTGGCCACGAGGAGGCCGCAGAAGACCGCCAGCCCCATGACCTTCCTCGCCTCGGCGCCGGCCCCCGATGCGATCACCAGAGGGAAGACGCCCATGATGAAGGCGAAGGACGTCATGAGGATGGGGCGGAAGCGGAGGTGGGCCGCCTGGAGCGCGGCCTCCTCCAGAGCCACGCCCTCGTGGTACTTCACCCTCGCGAACTCCACGATGAGGATGGCGTTCTTGGCGGCGAGGCCGATGAGCATGATGAGGCCGATCTGGGCGAAGACGTTGAGGAGGTAGCTGCCCCCGATGACGCTGGGGAGGAGCTTCCGGGCCAGCCAGAGGCCCCCGAAGGCGCCGAAGGCCGCGAAGGGCGTGCCGAGGAGGACGCTGAAGGGGAGGGACCAGCTCTCGTACTGGGCGGCCAGGATCAGGAAGACCATGAGGAGGGCGAGGGCGAAGACGACGCCGCCCGTGCCCGAAGCCTTCTTCTCCTGGTAGGACATGTTGGACCACTCGTAGCCCATGCCCGCCGGCAGGACCTCTTTGGCCACCTGCTCCAGGGCGTTCAGCGCCTCCTCGGAGCTGTACCCTTCGGCGGGCAGGCCGTTGATCTCGGCGGATCGGTAGAGGTTGAAGCGGTTCGTGACTTCCGGCCCGGAGGTGGGCTTCATGGTCACGAGGGTGTTGAGGGGCACCACTTCCCCCGAGAGGCTGCGCACGTTGAAGAGCCTCAGGTCCTCGGGCTTGGTCCTGTACTGGCCCTCGGCCTGGACGAAGACCCTGTAGACGCGGCCGAAGCGGTTGAAATCGTTGAT
This sequence comes from Acidobacteriota bacterium, assembly GCA_021814085.1. Lineage (GTDB taxonomy): Bacteria > Acidobacteriota > UBA4820 > UBA4820 > DSQY01 > JAKAJA01. The sequence goes on from JAKAJA010000251.1 coordinate 1,524, forward strand.
GTAGGCGCCGCCCAGGAACGCGCCGAGGGTGTTGTTCACGTCCTTCAGCTGCACGTTCATCTTCAGGACCTTGTCGCGGTCCACGTCCGCGTAGAGCTGGGGGACCTTGGCCCGGTAGACGCTCATGACCTGCTGGAGCTCGGGTCTCTTCTTGGCGGCGGCCACGAACTTGTCGGTCCACTCCGCGAGGTACTCGGGGGAGTTCCCGGCGCGGTCCTGGAGCTCCATGGTGAAGCCGGCCCCCGTGCCGAGCCCCGGGATCGCCGGCGGCCCGAAGGCGTAGATCGTGGCCTCGGGCACATCCTTCCAGAAATCCAGGCAGAGGAGGAGGGACAGGATGCCCGCCCTCTGCTTGATGCCCTTGCGATCGCGCCAGTCCTTGAGCTGGACGAAGAAGAGGCCCGTGTTGGAGGAGATGGCCTGGGAGAGGAAGCTGTAGCCCGTGACCGTCGTGTACGTTTCCACGGCGGGGTTGGCCTTGAGCATGGCCTCGACCTTGCGGCAGACGGCATCGGTCCTCTCGAGGGAGGCGGCGTCGGGAAGCCCCACGTCGATCAGGATGTAGCCCTGGTCCTCCTCGGGGACGAACCCCGTGGGGAGGCTCTTGCCCATGAGGAAGATGAGGACCAGGAGGACGGCCACGAAGACCACGCTCCGCACGGCCTTGCGCGTGAGGATGCCTGCGAGGGACAGGTACCTGTCGGTGAGCTTTCCGAAGATCCTGTTGAAGTGGTCGTAGAGGGGGCTGAGGAAGGACCGCTTCCCGCTGGAGGGCCTGAGGAGCAAGGCGGCGAGGGCGGGGCTCAGGGTGAGGGCGTTGAAGGCCGAGATGAGCACCGAGATGGCGATGGTGATGGCGAACTGCTGATAGAGCCTCCCGGTGATGCCGCCGATGAAGGTCACGGGGACGAACACCGCCGTGAGGACGAGGGCGATGGCCACCACGGGCCCGGAGACCTCCTCCATGGCCTTGATGGTCGCGTCCCTCGGGCTCATCCCCTCCTCGATGTGGTGCATGACGGCCTCCACCACCACGATGGCGTCGTCCACCACGATGCCGATGGCCAGCACGAGGCCCAGCAGGGAGAGGGTGTTGATGGAGAACCCCAGGAGCGGGAAGACGGCCAGGGTGCCGATGAGGGAGACGGGCACCGTGACGAGGGGGATGAGGGTGGCCCGCCAGTTCTGGAGGAAGAGGAACACCACGAGGATCACCAGGACGATGGCCTCGAAGAGGGTCTTGACGATCTCCTTGATCCCCTCGTCGATGGCCAGGGTGGTATCGAGGGAGACCACGTGCTCCATGTCGGGCGGGAAGCGCTTGGACAGCTCCTTCATGGTGGCCTTGACCTCCCTGGCCACCTGGAGGGCGTTGGTGCCCGGGAGTTGATAGAGGATGATGACGGCCGCGGGCTGGCCGTTGAGGCGGCCCGTGGAGTTGTAGAGCATGGTGCCCAGCTCGATGCGCGCCACGTCCTTCAGTCGGACCTGGGAGCCGTCCGAGTGGCTGCGCAGGATGATGTTTCCGAACTCGTCGGCGTCCATGAGGCGCCCCTTGGTCCGGACCACGTAGGTGTATTCGGTGCCCTTCGGGGCCGGCGGGCCGCCGATCTGGCCGCCGGGGGTGATGGTGTTCTGCTGCTGGATGGCGTTGCCGATGTCGTTGATGGTGAGTCCCAGCTTGGAGAGGATGTCGGGCTTCACCCAGATGCGCATGGAGTAGTCCGATCCGCCGTAGAGGAGCACCTGGCCCACGCCCTTGATGCGGGATAGGCGGTCGTTGACGTTGATGGCGGCGTAGTTGGAGAGGAAGTTGTTGTCGTAGCTCCCCTTGGGCGAGTGGAGGGTGATGACCAGGAGGGGGAAGGCCAGCGACTTCGTGGTCGTGACGCCGAAGTCCTTGACGGACGACGGGAGACCGGATACCGCCTGCTGGACGCGGTTCTGCGTGAGCACGTTGGCGTTGTCCAGATCGGTCCCCACGTCGAAGGAGACCTGAAGCATGAGCGTGCCGTCGTTGGCGTTGATGGACTTCATGTAGATCATGTTCTCGACGCCGTTGATGGACTGCTCCAGCGGCGTGGCCACGGAGGCCTCCACGTCCGTGGCGCTGGCGCCGACGAACATGGTGCTGACCTGGATCATGGGCGGGACGATGTCGGGGTACTGGGAGACGGGGAGGCGCTGGAGGGCCACCAGGCCCAACAGCACGATGACGATGGAGATGACCATCGCCACGATGGGCCGGTTGATGAAGAATCGGGCCATGGCTCAGCCCCCCAATCCGGATGCCTTGCCTGTATCACCGGCGGCCGGGGCAGGCTCGATGGGCTCCTTGGCAGGTTTGGGGACCACGACCATGTCGGGTTCGACCTTGGTCAGGCCTTCCAGGATCACCTGCTCGCCGGGGTTCAGGCCCTGCTCGACGACCCAGAGGCTGCCGACCTTGGGGCCGAGCTTCACGGGCCGGATCTGCGCCTTATTACCGGGACCCACGACCCAGACCTGGTAGGAGCCCTGGAGCTCCTGTATCGCGCGCTGGGGCAGGAGCAGGGCATCCTTGCGCACGTTGGCCACGAAGCGGACCCTCCCGAACTGCCCGGGCCGCACGATCTTCTCGGGGTTGGGGAAGGAGGCCTGGACGAGGATGGTCCCCGTCTTG
>JAKAJA010000252.1 GCA_021814085.1 Acidobacteriota bacterium
CTCCTTCGAGAAGGTGACCTTCACGGGGCGCCCGCCCATGGGGGAGCCGAAGAGGTAGCGGGCCGTCACGACCCCCTTGAGGGTGGCGCCGGCCACGTCGTCGGCCCCGCCCACGTTCACGTCCACCCGGAAATCGGGTTTTCTGTAGGCCGCCACCAGGAAGCTCCGGTAGGCGGTCCGGCCCTGCCCCTTCACGGAGACGGTGACGGAGTAGCTCCCGAGCGCGCCGCCTTCCGGGATCTTGACGGTCCAGTCGGCGGCGGACCAGTCGTTGAGGGTCACCGTCCGCTTGTCCACTTCGCTGTTGTGGCTGTCCTTGAGGACCACGTCGGCCTTGGTCCCTGGGGGAAGGAGAGACATGCCTTTCGCCGTGTCGCTCCGGAGGATGGCCTTGAAGTGGATCTCCTCGCCCAGCTTGTAGACTCCCCTGTCGGGGAAGACGCTGCCCCGCAGGAGGGGCTTGGCCTCCTCGAGGTCGAAGGGGACGCCGAAGTCCCAGCTCCGCACGCCCTCGTTCCAGTCGCTCACCACGTAGGCCGTATCCGAGCCTTTTCGCGCCGTCACCACGAAGGAGGGCACCCATGTCATATCCCAGGATTCCACCTTGAGGCGCGTCCGCATGTCCGTGTTGGGGGCGATGACGACCCCGTTCTTGTCCGTCCGCCCCTTCCAGAAGACCTTGTTGTCCACCGTTCGGATCTCGACCTCGGCCCCCTCCACGGGGCTCGCCGTGTCCAGGGTCGTCACCATCACGAGGGTGTTCAGAGGGCTGTCCTTCACGCTGATCCCGAGGTTGGTCACCTGAATCAGGCTGGCCGCCGTCTCCTTGGTCGTGTACACGCTCATGGGGAGGGTGTCCTTGCCCTGAACGGCGGCCCAGACCAATCCCTTCCCCTCGGGGTTGAGAACCTTGCTCAGGTCCAGGCCGAAGGTGCCCATGGCATCGGGCACGATCTTGAGGGGGCGCTCCTGGGGCTGCACGTCGGGCAGCCGTCTCGTCGCCCCGCGTTCGGGTATGCCCTGCGCGTTAAGGACCCACCCATCCATGCGGAGGACCGCGGGAACGAGATCGTCCTGGCCCAGGGGCTGGAGCCACTGGTCGAGGGCCCTGACGTTGCGGGCGTAGAAGGGGAGCTGGGGACCGCCCGATGCCTCCCAAACGCCGTGGCCCGTGCCGAAGCTCGTCATGGCGCTCTTGTGCCAGTAGACGGCGTGCCCGAACCAGTCGTAGCCCAGGGTCTGGCCGTCGGATGCGGTGAGGTCCCCCTTCACGACGAACGAGTAGGTGCGGGCCGGTTTGAGCTTCATCCCCAGGGTGTCGAAGGAAACGCTGGGCCGAGATCGGTCCCCGGTCTCCTCCTCGTCGCCCGTGGCCTCCTCCTTGGCCTTCTCCCCTAAAACCACGGGAACGGCCTTGAGCGGATCGGTGACGTCCCAGACGCCTACCTTTCCCCGGACCTTGTCGGGGGACACGCCGAGGGAGAATTTGATCTCGTTGTAGAACTCCACGCTGCATTGCTCATAGCACCTGAGGCCGTCTACAAAGAAGGCGGGCTCCAGAATGAGGTCATAGGTCTGTGGGGTCTCCGGTGTGGCCTTCCCCTGGACCCCAGGGAGCCCCTTGTCCAGTTCGAGGAGCAATTGGGACTGAGGCGGCGGGACGACGGTCGTCTCCAGGACAACCAGGTCATCGCCCGGCTTGAACCGCTTCTTGTCCCAATCGGCGGCCACCTTGAAGGCGACGGGAGCCGTGGCGTTCACCGCCGTGAGGGTCTGGGCCACCTTCTTCTGAAAGGCCACGAATGCCTGGGGGTTCTCCCTCGACATGCGCTCCATGGCCTCCTTCTGGATCTCCGGGGGCTTCCAGTCATGCCGGGCGTAGCGGAGGGCGGTATGGCTCGAAATGGCCTGGGGCAGGACGGGCTGGTTGAACCGGAGGACGATGACGGCGGGCGAATCGTACCGCCCCGTCTTCCGGTACCATTCGGCCTGCAACAGGCGAACGGAAGGCGTCTTGAAGGTGAAGGAATAGGGCTTCTCCAGATGCTGTCCCGCCACGGAGGTCGCGGTGCTATCCACGGTCACGGCGTAAGAAGTGCAGTAGGGAAGCTTCTGCGCCGGATCGGGGGTAAAGACCAGGAGCCGGGTCCCCGCCCACCGGAAGGTGCCCTTGAGGGGCGGAGTGACGGAGAAGAATGGCGCCCGGACGGGGTCGGGGATCCGGCCCAGCTCTACCATGGGTTCGGAGAACTGGACGCGGATCTCCCGGCATTCCTCCAGCTTGGCCGTTTCGCCCGCGGGCCCCGCGGTGACCACCTGAAGCGCGCCCGGAACAGCCGGCGTGAGGGGCAGAGAAAACGCCGCGAGCATACAGAGGATCAGAAGCCCTTCCATTCTCCACCGCGTCATGGGGTAACCTCCCGGGACCTCGCCGAAGCGCACAGGACAGAGATTCTTGGTGACGTTCCCAGCGTATCACCCGTTCCCGTCGCCCTCAAGAGGGAGCGCCCCTTGATTCGACCTTGCCATCGGGGGCATGATGCGTTTCCGGCGGACCCTGAGCCGAAACTGGGAGGCTTGGCGATGAGGAACACTGCGCGCCCCATGGGTTGGGTATTGGTGACGCTCCTGATGGGTGCGGCCCTTTGGACTTTTGCCCAAGACGCCCCGCGGCCCGCTCCAATCGCCCCCGGCCAGAAAGCGCCCCCCCTGAAGCTGGAGCCCGTGGGCGGGGGCGTGCCCTTCTCTCTGGAGCAGTTCAAGGGGAAACCCACCCTCGTGGTGTTCTGGGCCTCCTGGTGCCCCCACTGCCGGGACGAAATGCCCCTCCTGAAGCAGGTCTACCAGCAGTACACCGCCAAAGGCCTCCGCATCGTCACGGTGGGGGTCAACTCCAACCAGACCCCCGAGGACGTCGTGGCCTTCCAGATCAAATACGAGCTCCCCTTCATCATCCTGTGGGACGGCGATCAGGTCGCCACCCAAGCCTGGGGCGTCACGGGGTTCCCCACCAACTTTTTCATCGACGCCGACGGGGTCGTGCGCGCCGAAGGGTATGCCATCAACGACCAGATGAAGCAGCTCATCCAGGAGGCCGTGAAGACGCCCGTAAAGTAAGCACGATCAGCTCTGTGTGGGAAGGAAAAACGGCCGCCCGTGGGGCGGCCGTTTTGTTCTGGCGGTTTAGGAGGAGATCACCCCCTATTTGACTTCGTATTGCTTGCGGCCTTCGATGTACAGGTCGCCCTTGTGGCAGTCGGTGACGACGACGAGGGGCATGTCCTCCACTTCGAGTCGCCGGACCGCCTCGGGGCCCAGGTCTTCGTAGGCGATGACATCGCACTTCTTCACGCACTTGGCGATGAGCGCCGCCGCGCCGCCCGTGGCGCCCAGGTAGACCACCTTGTGCTTGTTCATGGCCTCCTTCACGTCGTCGCTGCGCTTGCCCTTGGCGATCATCCCCTTCATGCCGATCTCCATGAGCCTGGGCGCGTAGGGGTCCATCCGGTAGGCCGTGGTGGGGCCCGCCGAGCCGATGACGTTGCCCGGCTTCGTGGGGCTCGGCCCGACGTAGTAGACGAGGCTGCCCTTGATGTCGAAGGGCAGGGGCTGGCCTTTGTCCAGTCCCTCCACCATCCGCTTGTGGGCCGCGTCGCGGGCGGTGTAGATGACCCCGGAGAGGCGCACGCTGTCACCGATCTTGAGCTTTTCAACGTCCGCGTCCGTCAGCGGCGTGTTCAGCTTGTACTCAGCCATTTTGACCCCCTTGTACTTTCCCTCTCCGGCTCTCCGGCTCTCCCGCTCACCGGCTCGCTCCGACGGAGCCGCGGCCGCGGGAAACCGCCATGGGCCAGATAAACCTCAGACTCACAACTCGATTTCCCCGTGGCGGTCGGCGTGGCAGTTGACGTTGACGGCCACGGGCAGGGCCACCAGGTGGCAGGGATAGGTTTCGATGTTCACGCCCAGGACGGTGACCGTTCCGCCGTAGCCCATGGGGCCGATGCCCAGCTTGTTGAGGCTCTCCTTGAGCTCGTCCTCGAGGGCGGCGTAGAAGGGGTCCGGGTTCCGGTGGAAGGGCGAGCGCATGGCGGCCTTCTTGGAGAGGATGCAGGACTTTTCGAAGGTCCCGCCGATTCCCACGCCGATGACGAGGGGCGGGCA
>JAKAJA010000253.1 GCA_021814085.1 Acidobacteriota bacterium
AGGTCCATCTGGTTCTGCCGCCCCAGGGCGTCGAAGGTCCCCCACCGGGACTGCTCCGGGGGGATGGGGTTCCGGGCCGCCCAGCCGCCCGTGGCGAACTGGAAGAAGTCCGTGCAGGGGCTGGCGCTTTTGTCCAGGTTGGCGGGATCGATGCCGTGCACCGCGGGCGGTGCGGGCGCGGCGGGCTGAGCCAAAGGCGCGGCGGGCTTTGCCGGCGGCGCCGCCGGGGCGGCCGGTGCCTGGGCCGAAGCCGCGATGGCGATGGACAGGGCGAGGGTTGTTGCTAGGACGGGTACGGCGCTCTTCATGGTCGCTCCTTGAAAGTCATCATCCGAGGCAGTCGCACTACCCCGTAAACATGGTTCTACGGGCCGAGGCCGGGGTTGTTTCAAGCTTCCCGTTGCGCGGCCCGACGAAGTTGGGGAGAATACTCGCCAGGAGACTGCCCATGGACCTCATCCTGTGGCGCCACGCTGAAGCGGAAGACACCAGCCCGGACGACAGGAGACGGCTGACCAAGAAGGGCTGCGACCAGGCGGAACGCGTGGGAAAGTGGCTCCGGGAGCGGGTGCCACAGTACCGGCTCGTCTCCAGCCCCGCGGCCCGTGCCCGCGAGACGGCCGGGGCACTGGACCCCGCCTTCGAAATTTACCCCGAGCTCTACGGCGGGTCCTCGGCGCGGGACATCCTGGAAGCCGCGGGTTGGCCCCGCGCGGAGGGCACGGTGATCCTCGTGGGCCACCAGCCGCTCCTCGGGGAGATCGCCGCCTACCTCATGATTCGCCGGTCCGAGAGCTGGCCCATGAAGAAAGGGGCGGCCTGGTGGCTGCGCACCGTCGAGTCGGGGCCCGGGCTCTCCACGGAAATCGTCGCGGTCATTTCACCCAAGTTGGTCTGAGGCAAGGACTTGGCTTTTCGCACACCAAGAGCGATCCCTTCTCTCTCGCTCTTCCTCACCCTCATCTGGGCCCTCCGCTGGGCCCTCCGCTGGGCCCTCATCTGGGCCCTCCTCATCTCCCAGGGAACGGGCGGCCAAAATGGCCCTCCCGCCCGGCCCCGAGTCCTGCGTGACCCTTACTTCGGCGTAAACGCCCACATCCCCTCCAAGGAGGACCTAGCCCACATGGAACAGAGCGGGTTCGGCTACGTCCGTGTGGATTTCACGTGGGACGCGGTGGAACCGGAGCGGGGTGCCTTCCGGTGGGACATCACCGACGAGGTGGTCCGGAACGCCGAAGCCCGTGGCATCCGCCTGGTGGCCATCCTGGGCTACTGTCCGCGGTGGGCTTCCTCCGGCCCCGACATCCACGACCCGCCCAAGAACGTGCGCGAGTGGAAGGGTTTCGTGGCCGCCATCGTGGGCCGTTATAAGGGCCGAATCCGGGACTGGATTCTCTGGAACGAACCCAACTCCCCAGACTTCTTCAAGGGGACCACGGAGCAGTTCATCAGGGAGGTCCTCATCCCCGGCGCCCGGGCCGCCAAGGAAGCCGACCCCGGCTGCCGCATCGTGGGACCGGACCTCGCGCATTTGGAAAGCGCCCATTGGGACACCTGGCTCGATAAGATTCTGGCGGAGGCCGGATCCTACCTCGACGTCATCTCCCACCACTGCTACAAGGACAGCCCCTCCGAGGTCTTCCGAATGCTGGAGGGGCCGAGCCGCCCCTGGGAGCCCCCGCCCGTCCAGCAGGTCATCGAGCGCCGGGGCCAGGAAGGCAAACCCTTCTGGCTCACCGAAGTGGGCTGGCGCTCGGACAGGGTGGGCAAGGACCGGCAGGCGGGCTACCTCGTGTCCCTCCTCAAGGGCGCGAACCAGCGCCGATGGATTTCCAAGGTCTTCATCTACGAGCTGAGGGACTCCCCCCAAGAGCCCGGCTTCGGGTTGCTTCACTATTCGGGCAAGCCCAAACCCTCCTACACGGCCGTGGCGGGTTACATCCGCTCCATGTCAGCCGGGCACCAGATCGCCCATCGCCTCCCGCCGCGCTGAGGCCGCCCCGCGCCACGCGCATCGCCCCGAAGGCCCGCGCCGTGATATAAAAGCCGCTTGGTCTAGGAGAATCCCTTGCGCCTACGGTCCATCACTCCCCTTCTCGCCTTCGCGCTCCTCTCCCTCCAGCTATCCACCGTCACGGTTGCCCGCGACAAGGCGCCGCCCATGGACGAGGCCGTGGCTAGGGTAACGGCCGAGGGGGCATTCGCCACGGTAGACCTCCTGGCCTCCCCTGAATACGCGGGCCGACTCACGGGCACGGGGGGTTACGAGGCGGCGGCGCGATGGGTCGCCGAGGAGTGCAAGCGCGCCGGGCTCCAGGCCCCCGGCGACTTCAAGGGGTACCTCCAGCCCTTCATGGTCCGCCTCGGCGGCCTGGAATCTTCCAAGCTCGACCTCCTGCCTGCCGACGACAAAGGCCAACCCCAGGCGCAGGCCTTCTTCAAGGACTTCATGCCCATGCTCCAGTCCGCCTCGGGCGATGTGACCGCCGAGGTGGTCTTCGCGGGCTTCGGCATCACGGCCCCCGACATGGGCCGGGACGACTACGCCGGGCTCAAAGCCGAGGGCAAGGTGGTCATGGTCCTGAGGGGCGAGCCCAAGGACGGCCGCAACTGGGGTGCCTTCGACACCACCGCGGCCCGGGAGGCCAACGCCCGGAAGCACGGCGCCCTGGCCTTCCTCGTGGTGGACCAGCCGGTGCTCAGCGCCAGCGGCCACCCCGAGGGGACCATGCCCGCCGCCATGGTGAGCGAGGACCTGGCCAACCAGATCCTCGCGGGCCAGAGGATCAAGGTCGAGGAGTTGCGCAAGGTCCTGGAGAAGGGCGGCACGGCCGCCTTCCCCGCAGGCCAGAAAGTCCACCTCACGGTCAAGGCGCGCCCTCCCCAGGATCGCCAGGGCTTCAACGTGGTGGCCCTCCTCCCCGGCACGGACCGCAAACTCTCGGGCGAATACGTGGTGGTGGGCGCCCACCTCGATCACGTGGGGAGCTGGCCCAGCCTCTTCCCCGGCGCCGACGACAACGCCTCGGGCTCCGCCACCCTCCTCGAGATCGCCCGCGCCTCGGCTAAAGCCAAGGAGCGCCCCAAGCGCACCATCGCTTTCGTGTGGTTCGCGGGGGAGGAGATGGGTCTCCTCGGCTCCAGGCACTTCGCTGAGCATCCCCCCGAGGGCCTGCGCCAGTGCGTGGCCGTCCTCAACCTGGACATGGTGGGCGTGGGCGTTGGAGCTTACGTGGCCGGCGGCAAGAACTTCCCCGAGATCTTCAAGGCCCTCGAAGAAGCACGTGACGCCTACGCCCCCGGCATCAAGCTCATGGCCGGGACGTCGGAGGGAGAGGCCCGCGCCGACCACGGTCCCTTCCAGGAGCGAGGCATCCATGCCGTGAGCCTCTTCGGCTCAGGCGCCAGCCACCACGGCTACCACACCCCCGAGGACACGGTGTTCTTCATCACCCCCAAGAGCATGGAAGCCATCGGCCGCACCGCCATGGCCGCGGCCTTTGCCCTCGCGGATGGGCCGTAGGAAAAGGGACAGGGGACAAGAGGGAGCCGGGAGCTGGGAGCGGGGAGCGGGGAGCAGAAAACAGGGAGCGGGGAGCGGGAAGGGGGAACAGGGACCAAGCCCTTCAGTTGATGGTGTCATTGCGAGGAGCCGGACCTCGTCCGGCGACGTGGCAATCTCGGGGTGCAAGTCGAGACTGCCGCGGCCTTCGGCCTCGCAGTGACAGGGCAGGTGTCATCGGGAGCGGGAGCGGTCTCCGGCCGCGATTCCCTTCCCCGTGGCGCGGACCCTCCTGTCCGCGTTGAAGCACCTTCCATCGCGCGAAATATCTGAAGGATTTCCCCAGTTCGGCTGGCGATGGGTTCAGTCTTCCGATTGACTTCCGACCGAAGGGCTGGGACTCTGTAGATCATTGGGGGAGGGGTCCTTGCGTCTTCGAATCATCATGTCTGCCCTCATCATCACCGTCCTCGCAGCGAGCCCTGCGACCTTCGCCTGCGGGACCTGCGGGTGCAGCCTCAACTCGGACTGGGTGAGCCAGGGGTACTCTTTCGGGTCGGGCTTCACTCTGAACCTCCGCTTCGACTATTTCAACCAGGACCAGCTGCGCACGGGCACGGGCACCGTGGATAAGGCGAGCATCGTCTAC
>JAKAJA010000254.1 GCA_021814085.1 Acidobacteriota bacterium
CATTGCGGCAATTTGAGCAATGGCCTCTTCCCACCTGGCCAGCGCGCCCATTCCGTAGTCCTCCTCCCACGCTTGGAGCATCTTGGGCAGGGGGATGCAGGAGTCGGTCCCGCGGTCCAGGACGTACTCGATGTGCGGCCGGCCCCGGAGGTCCGATGCATGCAAGGTCGCATCAGAGGTGCCATCGAACTCCACGAGGCGCCAGCCCATCTTCTCGCACAGGGGCCGCTCGAAGGAGGGCGTGACCTTGTGCCAGCGGCCGTCCACCAGGAGATCCGCGTAGGTGTGGTAGACCATGCGGTTGCTGCCCAGGACGAGGCCCAGCCTGCCTGGCATGTTGTGGTTCAGAAGGTCCGCGTAGTGAAACCGCGCGGGGATTCCAACCGCGCGGGCCAGGGCCACGAGAAGCGCCGATTTCTGCGTGCAGAACCCGTAGCCGCGAGCCAGCGTGCGTATGGGCTCATAGTCCTCAATCGCCGCGAAGGGGGCGTAGGGGATATAGCGGACCGTGTCGCGCACCCACGCGAAGAGCTTTGCGGCCCGGTCCGAATCGCCGCGGGCGTCCCGGGAAATGTCATGGGCCAAGTCGCGAATGCGCGGACTCTCCGAATCCACGCCGGGGCAGGGGAGGAGATAGGTGTCAAACGCGGGGTCGTTCACGGGTCCTCCTCGGTGTGTCCAGACACGCGGGCTTCGAGGCCCGTTGTCCCTTGAAGTGCGGCGACGGTTCGTCTCACCCACGGGATGGTGGCAAGGAAGGCGAGCCCCGACAGCGTCCCAAGTATGCCGCTCGCGACGAGCACCTCCCGCATGCCCACGGCCTTGGCGAGGCGGCCCATGGCGAGCCCGCCCACGGGCGAGGCCCCGATAAAGGTGATGACGTAGAGGCTCACCACCCGCCCCCGGAGAACGTCCGGGCTGAGGTTTTGCAGCAGGGTGTTGGTGGCGGCGAGCTGGGTCATCATGCAGAATCCCAGACCGGCGATCAAGGCGCAGCTCAGCCAGAAATTGGGGGAGAGCCCGAAGGCCACGAGGACCAGGCCGAAGGCCGTTGCCCCGAGGCCCGCCAGTCTCCCTAGGCCGCGCGTTCCCACGCGTCCGGCAATGGCCAGGGCCGCCGTGAGGGCACCGACCCCCGCAAAGGCCCATAGGATGCCCAGGTCGGAGGCGTCCCTGTGGAGGAGGCCGCCCACGACGGCGGGCAGGAGGAACGAGTAAGGGAATGCAAAGAGGCTCGAGGCCACAAGCAGGGCCAAGATGTGCCGAACCTGAGGTGTCGCCCACGCGTAGGCGAATCCCTCCTTGAGGTAACCCCACGCGCTCGCCGGCAAGGCTTGGGGTTGCTCCGGGTCCAGGCGCATGGCCAGGAGGCTTCCCAGGACCGCCAGGAAGGACAGCGAGTTGAGGGTGAAACATGCGCCCTCGCCCCACCGCTCCACCACGAAGCCCGCCAGCGCCGGGCCCACGATTCGGGCGCCGTTGAAGATGGAGGAGTTGAGGGCGATGGCGTTGCCAAGATCCTCCCGCCCGACCATGCGGACCAGGAAGGACTGTCGCGCCGTCATGTCGAAGGCGTTGACGGTGCCCAGCACCAAGGCGAGCACGAGGATCTGCCAGATCTGAATCCTCCCCGACAGCGTGAGGGCGGCGAGGATCACCGACTGGATCAGGAGCCCGCTCTGGGTGGCGATCACGAGCTTGTGGCGGTCGAACCGGTCCGCGGCGATCCCGCCGATCAGCCCGAAAGCGAGCACCGGCGCGAATTGGCAGAAGCCGACGAGCCCGAGCATGGCGGCCGAATGGGTGAGCCGCCAGACGAGCCAGCCCTGGGCGAGGCTCTGCATCCACGAGCCGATGAGAGAGGTGAGCTGTCCGAAGAAGAAAAGGCGGAAGTTGCGATACCGCAAGGCGCGCAGGGCGCGCGAGGCGAAGCCCGCAACCCCGTCCAGGGCGTCTCCGTGTTCCATGCCCTAAAGGACTCCTGCCTTGAAGAGGGCCACGGCGATGCCGCAGAGGCCCGCGAAGACGCACCAGGGCGCGAAGACGTGGGGTCCGTACTTAATGACCACGCGTCGCCATAGCCACAGGGCGATGCCGCCCACGGCGAAGGAAATGAGAGCTCCAAGCACGTCGTCCCAGAGGTGGGGATTGTCGGCGGAGAAGGAGTGTCTCGCCTCGAGGAGGAAGGCGCCCGCGATGGCGGGGAGGGAGGCCAGGAACGAGTACCGAAAGGCCGTGGCCCGGTCCATCCCCCGCGCCAGCCCCGAGCTGATGGAGGCGCCTGAGCGCGACACCCCGGGGATCACGGCGAGGCCCTGGGCGATTCCCACGAGGGCCGCGTCGAGCCACGTAATGCCCCCGCTGTCCTTGGAACCCTTGGGAAGGTAGCGAGTGCACCAGAGGTACACGGCCGTGAAGAAGAGCATCCCTCCGGCGATTCCCGGTTCCGTCACCAATTTTTTTGTGAGGTGCTCGAGGGAGAGGCCGATGACCCCCGTGAAGGCCGTCGTAACGGCCACGAGGCCCGCGAAACGCCATGCCCCGCGGTCTCCCTTGAGAGCCCCGGCCGCGAGGTTCAGGAGGTCTCTCCAGAAGAAGACCACCGTCGCCATGAGGGTCCCGAAATGGAGGACGAGGAAAAAGACGAGGGCGTCCTCCTCCTTGATCCCCCCCAGGGCGCCAAGGATGGTGAGGTGGGCGGAGGATGAGACGGGGAAAAACTCGGCGAGGCCTTGAACCACGGCCAGGATGATCGTCCAGAGAATGCTCAAGGGGGGTTCCTCCGAAAGATAGCTATCAGCTGTCAGCTATCAGCTGTCAGCAAAATGAAAAAAAAGAAAGGATTCCGGTGGCAGCTCGACTCGTGTAATCGTAAGCGCTCCACAGGCTTTTGATCTCCAAGCTAGAAGCTGAGGGCTGATAGCTGAAAGCTTTTCTATATTTCCATCACGACCGGGATGATGAGGGGGATGGGCGCGTCCTTCCGCTTGAGGGTGCGCTTCACCGTGGATTTGACCTTGGCTTTGAGTATGGTGCTGTCCCTGATTTCCTGGGCCGGCAGGGCGCGGACCATGGCGACCAGGTCGTCCTTCACCTCGGCCACGTTCCCGTTGCCGCCCTCCAGAGTGGGATACCCGCGGCTGATGATCTCGGGCTCCGACTCCATGCGGCTCATCTGGCGGTTGATGACCATGATGGGTACGACAACGCCGTCGTTGGAGAGGTGGCGGCGATCCCTGACAACGACCCTGTCCACCGGGTCCCGGGTGTCGCCGTCGATGAGCCAGCTCCCCGTGGGCACCTCGCCTCGCTCCGTGAAGAGGCGATCGTCGAACCGCAGCGTCTCCCCCAGGTCGGAGACGATGATGTGGTCCTCGTCGTAGCCCATCTGGCGGGCGAGAGCGGCGTTGCCTTTGAGCTGGCGCAGCTCGCCGTGCACGGGGATGTAGTACTTGGGTCGAATCCAGGAGGCCATCATCTTGATCTCCTCCTGAGCGCCGTGCCCCGACACGTGCACCTTGTCGTCCCGCGCGGTCACCACCTCGCCGCCCTTCCGGTACACCTGGTTGATGAGGCGCGCCACCCGCTTCTCGTTGCCCGGGATGATGCGTGCCGAGAGGATGAGGAGGTCGCCCGGTTCGATGCCGAAATGCTTGCACTCGTCAAAGGCGACGCGGTTGAGGGCCGCCTGGGGCTCGGCCTGGCTTCCCGCGGAGAGGATGATCACCTCCTCGGGAGCATAGTCGCGGACGTCTTCGGCGGCGATGGATACGCCCGCTGGAATGTGGAGGTAGCCCACCTCTTCTCCCACGCGGGTGTTCTGGACGAGGGATCGGCCGTAGAGGGCCACCTTCTTGCCGTGCTTGGCGGCCAGGTCGTAGATGGCCTGGATGCGCATGAGGTTGGTGGAGAAGAGGGTGATGAAGAGCTTGCCCGTCTCCTGGTCGGCGATGTAGCGCTCCAGGGTGTCCCGGACCCGGATCTCCGATCCCACCATGCCCTCGACCTCCACGTTGGTGCTGTCGATAAGCATGGCCAGGACGCCCTCCCTGCCGATCTCCTGGAGGCGGTCGTAGTGGGTGAGCTGGTGGTCGAGGGGGGTCTGGTCGAGCTTGAAATCCCCCGTGTGGAGGAGGGTCCCCTCGG
>JAKAJA010000255.1 GCA_021814085.1 Acidobacteriota bacterium
AGGGTGGTTCGAATCAGCGGCAGGAAGGCCCTGCCCATCCTGAAGTCCATGTTCAGCGTCAAGGGGCCGGCCCCGTGGGACCGGCCCCGTTGCCTTTGCCTGGGCGACGTTGGCCTTCCGGGGCACCCTCCCCTGGACCGCGCCCTCGCCGTCTGTTTTGTGGCCCCCGACTCCTTCACCGGGGAGGACGTGGTGGAGATACAGGCCCACGGGGCGCCAGGGGTCATCCGTGGCCTCCTGGACCTGGCGGGTGCCGCGGGCGCCCGCATGGCTCTTCCTGGGGAATTCTCCTACAGGGCGTTTCTGAATGCCAAAGTGACCGTCATGGAGGCGGAGGCTGTGAACGCCCTCGTGGCCGCCGAGACGGACGGGCAGGCGGTCGGGCTCGGCGGGGGACTCCGGGGCGGCTTGGAGAAGGATCTCCGGCGGATCCAGGAGGGCATCATGGACCTGCGGGCCGAGTGCGAGGCCCGGATCGACTTCCCGGAGGACGTGGAGACCGTGAGCCTAGCCCCTGTCAGGGAGACGGTCGCCGGACTCATCGGGGAGATGGAGAGCCTCCTCGATCGGTCCTCTTCCCTACGCTACCTCCGGGAAGGGTGGCGGGTGGCCCTCGTTGGGCCCGCGAATTCGGGTAAATCCTCCATTTTCAACGCCCTCCTTCGGCGGGAGAGGGCCCTGGTCACCCCCCATCCGGGCACCACGCGAGATGTTTTGGAGGAATCTCTGCAGATCGGCGGTTATCCCCTCATCCTCATCGACACGGCCGGGGTGCGGGCTACGGAAGACCCCATCGAGTCCCTGGGCGTCGCCCGGGGCCAGGAGGTCGCGGGGCTGGCGGACGGCGCGCTCCTCGTCTTCGATGGGCACAAGGGGTGGGGTGAGGAAGAGGAAGCCCTCCTGGGCCAGCTGGCCGCCTCCCCCTTGGCCATCCTGGCCAACAAGGCCGACCTGAGGCTTGCGGGTGGCCAGCCCCCCGGAGGCCGAGAGCGACTCGCAGTCAGCGCCCTTACAGGTGAAGGGCTCAGCGTCCTCATCGGGCGGGTCCAGGCCTGGATGGAGGAGGGGGCGCCCAAGGGCCGCGAGGTCCTCTCCACGGACCGGCAGGTGGAGACCGTCCGGCGCAGCCTTGAGGGGTGCCGGGCCGCCCTCCAATCGCTGGATGCCGGGGAGAGCGAAGAGATGGCGCAACAAGGTCTGAACTTGGCTCAGAATGCCCTAGAGGACTGCCTCACCGGGGGGGATGCGGAAGACCTCTACGACCGCATTTTCTCCAAGTTCTGCATCGGGAAATGAGGCGTTAGGTGGCCTTCTCTCAAGAATTCGACGCGATCGTGGTGGGCGCGGGCCACGCGGGCAGCGAGGCCGCGAGGGTCCTCGCGCTCAAAGGCCTCCACACGGTCCTCGTGACCGATGCAAAGGACGCCATCGCCCGCCAGTCCTGCAACCCCTCCATCGGCGGGGTAGGGAAGGGGCATCTCGTGCGCGAGCTCGACGCCCTGGGCGGCCTCATGGGCAAGGCTGCCGACGCCACGGGTATCCACTTCCGCCTCCTGAACGCGAGCAAGGGCCCAGCGGTGCAGGGCCTCCGGTGCCAGAGCGACCGGAAGGCCTATCACCTGGCCGTTCGGTCCGTCCTCGAATCGACCGCCAACCTTACCATTCTCCAAGGCCGGGCCAACGGGATTCTCCTGGCCGGAGGCCGGGTGTCGGGTATCGGGCTGGAGGATGGGCGCACCGTCGGGGCCAGGGTCGTCATCCTCACCACCGGAACCTTTCTCGACGCCCTCATGCACGTGGGACCCGAAAAGGCCGCCGGCGGGCGGTTGGGAGAGTTCTCCGCAGCGGCCCTCTCAAGGAATTTGAAAGACGCGGGCCTTCCCGTGAGCCGCTTCAAGACCGGCACGCCGCCCCGCTTGGCCAGGGGCTCCATCAACTGGTCCTCCCTCGTCCCCCAGCACGGGGACGCCCTCCCCGAGCCCTTTTCCCTGCAGAGCTTCCCATTCCCCTGCTTGACTCAGGTTCCCTGCCACCTCGCCAGGACCACCCGGGAAACGAGAAAGATCATCGAGGCGAACCTCCACCGTTCCCCGCTGTTCTCCGGGGATATCCAGGGCCATGGCCCGCGGTACTGCCCCTCCATCGAAGACAAGGTGGTCCGGTTCCCCCACAACGAAACCCACCAGATCTTCCTGGAACCCGACGGAGCGGAGTCGGAAGAGGTCTACCCCAACGGGATCTCCACGTCCCTGCCCAAGGACGTTCAGGAGGCCGTGGTCCACAGCATCCCCGGTCTTGAGGGGGCGGTCATCCTGAAATACGGATACGCGGTGGAGTACGACTACGTCGACCCCAGGGCTTTGAGGGAAACCCTGGAGTGCAAATCGCTTCCGGGCCTCTACCTGGCGGGGCAGATCAACGGGACGACGGGCTACGAGGAGGCGGCGGCCCTGGGGTTCTGGGCGGGGCTCAACGCGGCCCGGTCGCTCAAAGGAGAGGAGCCCTTCCTTCCGGGGCGGGAGCAGACCTATCTCTCCATCCTGGTGGACGACCTGGTTACGCGGGGGGTCTCGGAGCCCTACCGCATGTTCACCTCGCGGGCCGAGTTCCGACTCCTCCTGGACCGCCACAGCGCCTACCGGCGTCTCACGCCTCTGACGGAAGGGGACGGTCTGCACCCGCCGGAGGAAAGGGCCCAGATCGCCGAAAGGGCCGAGGCCTTCACCTCCCTCCTCCGGCGAATGTCCGAGACCCGGGTGGCCGAAGAGGGGCAGAGCGTGTCCCTAGCCCAGATCCTGAGCCGACCGGGAGCGAGGATGGCGGACCTGTGGGGCAGGGCCGGATGGCAGGGGGACCACTGGCTGGCCCTCGATGTAGAATCGGAGTTGAAGACGCAGGGCTATCGCGAGCGGGAGCGGGCCCAAGTGCAGAGGACCCTGGACGCGCGGGGGCGGAGGATTCCGGTGGACTTCGACTACGGGGTCCTTCCCAACCTCAGCCGGGAGATGGTGGAGCGCTTCACCACCGTCCGGCCGGAGACCCTGGACCAGGCCTCACGGATTCCCGGCGTCACGTCGGCGGCCCTGACGGTCCTTCGGATCGCCATGGAGGAGCAGCGGAGGAGGCGGCGTGGATCCTAAACTGTCTGCTTATGTGGACCTCCTGTTCAAATGGAATCGGGCGGTCCGTCTCACGGCCTTCGAGACCAAAGAGGAGGCCCACTCCATGGGTGTGCTTCCCTCCCTGGCCATCGCCGATGAAATCGGCAGGGAGGGCACCCTCCTCGATGTGGGCTCGGGCGGAGGCTTCCCCGCCATCCCCCTGGCCATTGCGCGCCCCGACCTTCGGGTGACCTGCACGGAACCGAGCCTCCAGAAGGCGGCCTTCCTCCGCGAGATGGCCGTCCAGCTTGACCTCAACCTCAGCGTGGAGACGTGCCCGGCGGAGATGCTCCTGCGCCGGTCGCAGGTTCGATGGGATGCCGTCACCGTCCGGGGGGTCCACCTCCGCCACGGCCTGCTCAAGAGGATGGCCTCGTCCCTGGCCCCCGGCGGACTCATGGCCATCTGGAGCGGCGGAGAACGCGAGCAAAGCTACGCCAAGTGGGCCTCCGAGGCTGGCCTGCTCGTGGAGCGCCAGGTCCTGCCCACGTTTCCTCCGGTTTCCCTCTTGCTGGCCCGTGTTCCACGTGGAACATCCAGCCGATCCACGCCCGAAACGGTCCCATCTCCCTAGAGACCTAGGCCCGAGGTTCCTGGGTCTATTCCCCGCCAGGCGAGGCTTTGACTCCAATCGTTGGCTGTCGCATCCGGGTCGCAGGGATTCTCCTTAGCCCTTCCTAAAAGTCCTCCGATGTGGTACAAAAGAGCACTGTCTTGGAGGGCAATCCTTTGGGTTTGATCATCGCCGTAGCCAACCAGAAAGGTGGGGTCGGAAAGACCACCACCGTCATCAATCTCGGCGCCTGCCTGGCCGCCGCGGAGAAGCGCGTCCTCCTTGTAGACTTCGATCCGCAGGCCAACTGCACGTCCGGAATGGGGCTCTCCAAATCCGGGGACGGCCTCAACGCGTACGCCGTGCTCAGCGGCGCCGCTTCGGCGCGGGAGGCCATTGCTATCAGCGACCTGCCC
>JAKAJA010000256.1 GCA_021814085.1 Acidobacteriota bacterium
TGCGATCGCCGCGGCTCTAAACGGCGACATCGTGCAGGTGGGTGTGGACACGGGTTCGGCGGGCACCTGGGTCTCGGACCGGCTCACCGACGATTGGCTGGCCTGCCATCCCGACTGGCCCCAGGCGACGGGCGCCGCGGGCTCGACGAACTTCTTCGGCTTCCCATTCGAATCACGGGGGACGCTCGTGCGCCTGCCGGAACTGGGGATCGGAGCGCTGCGCGAGAAAGACGTCGCCGTGCTCGGGTTGCCCCAGGGCTTGTTCGACTGGTATTCCAAGAAATCGGCCCGTCCCGTCGTCGGGTTCATCGGCGCAAACGTCTTGAAGGGCTTCCGCATCGAGATCGACTTCCCGAGCGGAATGACTTACTGGGATGCGGGTCCGCTACCTGCCCCGGGCGACCTCGACATCGTCGGGGTGACCCTCCGGCCCGAGGCCGACGGTGGCTATATCATCGGGGGAGTGGTCACGAAGGACGGCAAGCCGGCCGTCGCGGGTGTACAGCCGGGAGACCGCCTCATCTGCGTGGGCCAGCTCGACACCTCGGGCGCGCCCATGGGCACGGTGGTGGACGCCCTCCGAGGCACGCCCGGCGAGACGCGCACCCTGGGGATCGAGCGGGACGGCAAACGGGTCAATATAGAAGGGACGGTGGCGCGGTTGCCATAGGCCCAAAGGGGCCGGGACGCCCGGCTTCTCCGGCTCGCTCTAAAAGCGGGGGCATCTCCCGCCCTCTTCAGGCCGCCCGCGTGGCTGTGGCGCTGGCAACGCGAACTACGGGAGTTTCTCGGTAGCCTGCCAGTGTCCCAACCGCCGTTGTTTCATCATTTCTGGACCCGCGCGGGGGTCGTAACGTACAATCATCATCGAGGAACGCCCAAAAGCATGGTCTGGGCGCCAGGCGGCCGGTTGGCCGCCGGTTGGCCGCCGACCGGGAGACGGGGTTTCGAGCCCTCATGGGCCTTTGTTTTCAGCTTGCCGGGCCATCTTAGCGCGGGATCGGATTGTCGAGTGCGTGTGAAGGGGTTCGGGAGTCGGTGGCCATGTCCCTCGTGTTCGGTCCAGGGGCGCTGGCCACCATGCTGGGCATGTCGCTTACGCGGTGACACGAAAGGAGGGGTTCTTCGTGTCCGCGATAGGTATGGCGCTCGTCTTTCACGGGCTGATCGATACTTTGGCTAGGTACGGAGTCGTCCAAACTCAACCTTTATAAGGGAGGAAGATCGATGAAAAAGCTGCTTGTTCTCACCACAATCGCCATCCTGGTGGCAGGACTCTCGACGGCCCTCATGGCCCAAGGTGCCAAAGAGCCCGAGCACAAGACCACCGTAACCAAGACCGGGGCCGCAGAGAAGCCCGGCGCCCTGGTGGTGGACGAAGTGAATGTCAGGGCAACGGTCAAGGCCGTTGACCATGCCAATCGCGCCGTGACCCTAGCCCTGCCTGGAGGGGAGGTCAAGACCTTCACCGTGGCGAAGGAGGCCGTGAACTTTCCTCAGGTCAAGGTAGGCGACGAAGTCAAAGCTTCCTACGTGGAGTCCCTGGCGGTCTTCGTTCACGAAGCCAATGAGAAGCCCAGCGCCGACGAGACCACCACCGTGGCCCTCGCACCCAAGGGTGCCAAGCCCGGCGGCTTCGTGGCCAACACCAAGAGCATAACGGCCAAGGTGACGGCCATCGACCACAAGACCCGCATGGTCACGCTCACGGGTCCCGAGGGGAATTCCGTCTCCTTCAAGGCAGGGCCTGACGTCAAGCGATTAGACGAGATCAAACAGGGTGACAGCGTCACCATCCGCTACACCGAAGCTCTGCTCCTGGACGTGGTGGCCGCCAAACCGGCCACGGAGCCGAAGAAGGACGCGCCAAAGAAGTGATATCCGGATGAGGCACAGTTGCGAAGGCAAGGGGCGGGCCGTCGGCCCGCCCCTTTTCTTTTATGCGGATGCGGGACGCACGCCCTGAGCCTTGACGTATCCCGTCTGCAGGCGAGGATGGGTACCCTCGCCCACGGGACGCGAACGAGGGACGGCAATGTACGGTTGGCCTGGCGAGCGGCTGGGGGATAGGACTGGAAGGGCCCACGCGGTGCTCATCGACGTGGATTTTCCGACCTGTATGGCCTTATATTGAAATCACTGAGCCCCCAACAGGGCGGGAGGTACATATGAACCGAGGTCGTTTCCGCCTACTGATGATGTTCGCCGCCTTGATCCTGGCGGGGCTCGCCAGCGTTCGCCCACTGTGGGCGTACGATTCGCCCCAGCGCCAGGGGGTGATCGACAGCATCGACCGTTCCCAAGGGAAGATTTATCTCAACGTCACCCTCAGCACCGAAAACGCCCAGCCTTCCGACCCCCGCCTGAGCACGGGGGTGGCCGATCCTTCGCGGGTGACCTCCTACACGGACGGCAAAACCGCGGTTCTGGTCGGCAGCCCCGTGCGCCTTCTCATCACGGGACAGAATGCCTCCTACAGCCCGGCCATAGGTGTCGTGGACAAGATCATCGACAAGCACCACTGCGTTGTCAGCGTCGACCTGCAGCTTCTCGAAAGGACATGGCAGGACCCGGCCGATGGGAACAAGGTCCACAAGGTTGGGGAGTACCTCAAGGAAGGCGCGGCGGTGGCCATCTACGGGGTGACGAACTACTGAGTACTAGAGCCCATCTCAAAAATAGGACATGGTCGCGACGGAGGCTGGCCGGGATGCATGGCGAGGAAGCGAGCGAAGGTCGATGCGGTGCCATCGGATGAGCGAGCTGACAAAGCCAGGCGCCCGGCCAGTCCCGTCCCTCCGGGCGCGGGCGGCGGGCTTCGCATGACGGCGTTGGCCTCCCTAGAAAGGGCACCACCCTGTCGTCGGTCGGCCGCCTTGTCCTGCTCGCCCGGCGCCGCGCGCGCGGCCGCGCCCTATTTTGAGATGGGCTCTACCTTATCTATCGTTTTCTGGCGATGTTTTCTCAGGCCGGGACAGGAGTCCCGGCTTTTTCTGGCGCGTGGGCCTGAACCCCTCCATTGCCAGCGGCGAGATAAGGCACCCCACCAGCGCGAGCAATGGGTGGAAAAGAAGAAAGGGGCCATTCGGCCCCTTTCTTGGTTCGCGGGAGAGAGCGCCTTAGTCCTGTGCGGGACGGACCTTCTCAGCCTGGGGACCCTTCTGGCCCTGGGTGACCTCGAGGGTCACGCGCTGGCCTTCGGTCAGCGTCCGGAAGCCTGAGCCTTCGATGGCGCTGAAATGAACGAATGCATCCTGCCCGCCGTCCACGGTGATGAACCCATACCCCTTTTTCTCGTCGAACCACTTCACGATACCGTTTGCCACTTTACACTCCTAATGTAACGCAACTTCAACAACCTGTTTGTCGAAGTTTGGGGAAATTGTAGTCCTGGCGAGATTCATTGTCAAGGGGAAGAAGAGGGAGAGAGTCGCAATTCGAAAAATTGGAAAGGCAGACGGGAGAGGATTTCGGATTGGGAACGGAAGAAAGGAAAAGAGCCGTCATCCCCTCGGCCCGCTTGCACCGATGGACACATCAGGCGTACAAAGAGGCGAGGATGTTTCGGCGGCACAAACGGTTTTACCGAGGCAGGCCCGGCCGGCCGCGCCTCCTTAGGAGGGGACCGTGATCCTGTTGAATCCAAAGAATCTCACTCGCAAGTACCCCGAGGACCGGTCGGCCGGCATCATGCGCGACACGGTGGCATTTTTCGAGGGCAAGGGGCTCAAGAAGGTCAAGGAGGACGACCAGAACCGTGTCTGGTACGAGGACTTCCTCGCTTTCCTCAAATCGGAGGGCGCCTTTGGGACCCTCCTGGCTCCCCCAGAGTACGGCGGGGAGGCGGCACGATGGGACACCTGGCGGAATTGCGAGTTCAACGAGATCCTGGGCTTCTACGGCCTCTGCTACTGGTACACATGGCAGGTCTCCATCCTGGGCCTCGGGCCCGTGTGGATGAGCAAGAACGAGGCCCTTAAGGCGAGGGCCGGGCGCCTGCTGCGGGAGGGCGGCATCTTTGCCTTCGGCCTGTCCGAACGGGAACACGGGGCGGACATCTACTCCACCGACATGATGCTCAAGCCCCAGCCCGACGGCACTTATCTGGCCGACGGAGACAAGTACTAC
>JAKAJA010000257.1 GCA_021814085.1 Acidobacteriota bacterium
GATGTTCTCGCCCAGGGTGAGCTTCCCGTTGATGGCCTGGTCGGGGAGGGGTTTGTAGCCGTCGTACTGTCTGACGATGACCGCCTGCCGCTCCTTGAAGGCCTTGCGGTCCTGTGCCGTCCACCAGTCGGCCATGTTTCCCGCCGCGTCGTACTGGCTGCCCTCGTCGTCGAAACCGTGCGTCATCTCGTGGCCGATGGTGGCGCCCGTGGCGCCGTAGTTGGAGGCGTCGTCCGCCGCGGGGTCGAAGAAGGGCGGCTGCAGGATGCCCGCGGGGAAACAGATCTCGTTCGTGAGGGGCTCGTAGTAGGCGTTGACCTCCTGGGCGTTCATGAGCCATTCGGAGCGGTCCACGGGCTTGCCGAGCTTGGCCAGTTGGCGCCGGGACTCGAAGACGTTGGCCGCGAGCGCGTTGAGGACGTATGGGCCCCGGCCGATCTCCATCTTGGAGTAGTCGCGCCACTTGTCGGGGTAGCCGATCTTCACGATGAAGGTGTCGAGCTTCTTGAGGGCCTTCTCCTTGGTGGCCGGGGTCATCCACTCCAGCGCCGTGATGCGGTCCCTGAGGGCGGCCTGGAGGTTCTTCACCAGGTCCACGGCCTTCCGCTTGGCCTCGGGGCTGAAGGCCTTCTCCACGTAGAGCTGGCCCACGGCCTCGCCCATGGCCTCCTCCGTGGCGGACATGACACGCTTCCACCGGGGCCTCAGCTCCTGGGCGCCGCTGAGGGTCCTGCCGTAGAAGTCGAAGTTCTCGTTCACGAGGGGGGAGCTGAGGTAGCGGGCCGTTTCGTGGATGAGGTGCCACCGGAGGTAGGTCCGCCAGCTCTCCAGGGGGAGGGCCTTGGCCATGCGGGCGAACTCGCGGATGAAGGCGGGCTGGCGTACCACGAGGTTGGTCTGGGACGCGGGGAGGCCCGTCGCCTCGAAGTAGGCTGCCCACTCGAAGCCTGGGGCATCCTTGGCCAGCGCTTCGCGGGTGGTCTTGTTGTACATGGCTTTGGGGTCCCGCTTCTCGACGGCCGTCATGGAGGCCTTGGCCAGGCTGGTCTCCATGGCCATCACCGTGTCGGCGTTCTTCTTGGCCGCCGCGGCGTCGTCCCCCGCAAGCTCGAACACGCGCGTCACGTGCGCCACATACTTGGCCCGCAGAGCCTTGGAGGCCTCGTCCTCTTTGGTGTAGTAATCCCGATCCGGGAGACCGAGGCCCGCCTGGGCGAGCTTGGCGATGGTGGTGTCGGAGGCCTTGTCGTCGATGCCCACCCCGAAGGCGAAGCCGGCGACGATTCCCTCCAGATGGAGGCGCCCGATCTCCGCGGCGAGGTCTCCGGGCGTCTTCACCGATTCGATTTGGGCGATGCGGGAGGCCAGGGGCGAGATGCCCGCCTTCTCGATGGATGCCTCCTCCATGCCGCTCGCGTAGAAGTCGCCCACGAGCCTGCGGACGCTCCCCTTGGCCGCCGACGCGTCCTTGGAGGCATCATCGAGGATCGACTTCAGAAGGGCCATGTTCCGCTCGTAGATCTCCGTCGAAGTATCCCAGGAGCTGTACTCGGCCGGGATCTTAGTCGTCTTCAGCCAGAGGCCGTTGGCGTACTGGAAGAAGTCGTCGCAGGGCTTCACCGAAGCGTCGATGGTGGCGGTCTGGACCCCGTGCTCGGCGGGCGGGGCCGCCTGGGCAAGGGCCTGCAGGCTCAGTGCGAGGGCCAAAGACAGGATAGCGGGTGCGAGACGCTTCATGGGAATCCTCCAAAGGGCCGGGGTGGGCAGAAGTCGAGGTCCGTGCGCACCGCTGTCGCGGAACGCGGGCACTAGAGGCGCTGGATGGTGAAGGCTCTGGTTCATCTCGTGGTCGGTCCCCCCCGGGACTCGTAGGATAAGGCGAAACTCGACCCGAAATCCAGGGAGCTGGATGCGGCAATCCCATCGGCGCGGCAATCGTGATACGATTACGGACTTAATGTCTGCAGAGGGGGAGGGACATGACACAGAACAGGCCAAGCCGAAGGCGCTTTCCCAGGGTTCCCAGCCAGTACGAGGTGGGGGTTCGCAAGGCGGACGAGCGGAAGAGCATCCCCCTCGTCTCCACGGTCCACGACGTAGGCCTGGGCGGCTGCCGGTTCGTGAGCCGCGAGTCCTTCGGCGAGGGGGCCCTTCTCTGGCTCACGATCATCCCGAAGAAGAGCATCGTGGAAGCCAAAGCCAGGGTGGCCTACGAGCTGCCCAAGAAGGACAAGACCTTCGAGATCGGGGTGGAGTTCGTGGAGATTTCCCCCAGGGACAAGGCGACCCTCGAGAAGATCCTCGCCCCGCCCGCGGCTCAGCCCGTGGGCTGAACCGGCGCTCCCGCACCTTGCGGGGAAGGGTCCGGCACGAAAGCAGACGGGGCGCCTCCAGGGGCGCCCCGTTCTTTTTCTCTACCTGCATCGGATGCCGCCTATTTCGCCGGCAGTTGCCCCACCGGCGGGGACGGCCTGGCCATGGCCGCCTTGAGGTCGGAAGTGAGGGCATAGACCCTGGCGTGGATGTCACCCACGAGCGCCTCGCTGCCAGGCTTTGGCACGGCGCCGTCCAGGCTGGCTTCGAGAGGCATTTCTTTCTGGTCCTTGGGCCCGGCCACGGTGAACCACGTGAGGGTGTAGCGGAACCGCGCCTCCCTCACCTCGAGGGTGAGGATGAAGTGGACGGTCACCTGGGTCGCCTTGTTTCCGGGCAGCGCCGTGAAGGCATCGCGGAAGGAGATCTCCGCCGAGGTCTGGCCGTCGATCATGTCGGTCATGAGCTGGGCCTGCGGGGTGCACTTGGCTTTGGCCCATGCCTTGGCTCGGGCATAGAGCTCGGGCACGGCCACGCCATCCACGGACACCGCCTCTTGGTAGGTGACCTTCCCGGCGGAGTTCAGGGGCAATTGAATCGGGTCCGCGCTCAAGCACGGCAGGGCTACCAACACCAAGGCCAAGGCGAGCACTCGTCTCATGGGATCTCCTCCACTTATCCACCAAGATACCATGGCTGGAAGAAAGGGTGCGCGGGTTCGAATCAGCGTCCGGTTTCGGAGCGCGGCGCCGCGTCTGAAGCAGCAGGGCCCGACAACAGAGAATCGAGGAGGGCCTCTTGGATGGTTGGGTTGGCCCCCAGCCTGGCGTGCCGCGCGCAGGCGAAGATGCAGGTGGACCCGGGGTAGAGGCTCCGGCCCTTCGTTCCCGTTCCCGGCGGAGCGGGGAGCGAGCCCAGCAGGCTCGACCTGGTCACCGCCCCGTCACCGTCCTCGTAGAACAGGGGCCCCAGCTCGACGCCCCGGGTGGGCCGCTGGACCTGATCCGGGTTGAGCCGGAGGACCATGTGGAGGTTCTCCTCCTCCGCCACGAAGCCGCGCCGCGTTGGCTTGCAGTCTCCCCCCAGAAGGACCACGCGGACAGCGGGCGGAATGTCGGCTGCCTCCAGAGCCCGGTGGAACCCTTCGGCCTGCTTCAGCAGCCTGCCGAAATTCTCCTGGAGGTCGCCCAGGTAGCGGTCCACCTCCGAGGCCGAGATTCCGGGGTGCCGGCCGAAGGCGCGGGACCTTATGCCCACGGCGGTCTGCGGGTTGAAGATGCCCCAGTTCATGCGCCGCCAGGTCGCTTCGTCATAGAGGTTCAGCGGAACGGGGCGGCCGTCGGTGCCGCGGAAGACGGACACGGACGGGGATGGCATGAGTTCGTAGCTGGAAGGCCCAGTGGAGAGTACCTCTGGAGTCATGGGGGTGAGTCCCACGCGGTTGCCCTCGATGTCCGAGCGCAAGGCGCTTGCGGCGCCCAAGATGGGAACCCCCATGAACACGACGGTCACCACGTGCCGGGAGCCCGAGAAGTCCGGGAGGGGAACCGGATCGTCCCGCACGTCGCGACCCCCGTAGAGAAGATAGTACCGGGCCACGAGGCCCCCGAGGGAGTGGGCCACCACGTCCACCTTGAGGGAGGGGTCGCCGTAGAAGGCCTGGACGTCCTTGATCTTGCGGCCGAGGGCCGCGGCGTTCGCGACGCAGCTCTGGCGCCAGTCGTAGTCGAAGACGAAGAAGGCCGCCCGGTTCGCGGGATCGGAAAACCCGGGTGCGTAGCCG
>JAKAJA010000258.1 GCA_021814085.1 Acidobacteriota bacterium
GATGCGCTGGGTCCGGTTCTACCTGACGGTGAAGGTGTGGATGCTCGTGTTGAACGCCTTCATCTACATGGTGGACACCTTCATGGCCGCCAACATGAGCACGGACTGGGGCCAAGTAAACGCCACACTCCTGGCCGACTCCTACCTCTTTTTCCTCATCGTCGGCTTCGGGGCCTCGTTTCCCATCGCGCGTGGCCTCGTGGGAGGAGCGGGGACGGTTCTTGGCTCAGGAAGCATGGTGCCGGGCGTAGCCGCGGCTGCAGCGGGAACCGCGCTCGCCGTGGGAGGCTTGGCAGTGGGCGGAGCCGTCGGCGGCCCGGTGGGAGCTACGGCAGGTGCCGCCGCAGGAGGCGGCGTAGGCAAGGCGGGCAGCAGCGCCCTGGCTCCCAGGCGGGAAGGTTAGAAAGGAACGAACATGAATCAGCAGGAACCCCTCCAGCGCTTCAAGGCTTTCTATGGCTCGTCGGTCCTGGCCTTGCGGGTCTCGGCCTTCGCGAACCTCGTCCTGGTGGCCGCCGTGGCTCTCCTGGTCTACAACCTGCACGGCACGCGCGCCCAGATGGCCGCCTGGAAGCCACTGGTCATCCGGGTGGACCAGGCCGGCAAAGCGGAGCCCGTGGATTTGACCCTAGCGGACGACCCGCCCACGGAGCTGGAGGCCAAGGTCTTCGCGGCGGACTACATCAACAAGATCGCCTCGTTCGACCCGCACACCCTCAACCGGGATCTGGGTCTCGCGCTCCAGTGCACCGACGAGGCCTGCGCCCGCCAGCTCCTGACCCACTTCCAGGCGGACCCCGAGTTCAAGAAGCTGAGAGACGCCGGCACGGTGCTCCAGTGCAGGACCAATGCCGTGCAGATCCTCCGCACGAACCCCTGGGAGATCCGCGTCGAGTACACCCTCACGAACTTCGCCACGAGCGAGCCCCGAGCCTGGTACGCGCTCCTTTCCCTCAGGCCCGCGACCAGAAGCTTCGCCAACCCCTTCGGCCTTCTCGTCACTGGAGTCCGCATCAACACCACCATCCACTAACCCCCAATCCGCCGGCACGGGCCGGCCAGAAAGGACAAGCAAGATGTTCTCCCCAAAATCAGGAGCCAAAATGCGCCCCAGCCGGATTTTCGCCTTTGTCTTTATTCTAGTGGCATTTAGTCAACTCTATTTCTCACAAGTGCCCGGTAGTGCTCAGCAGTCCTCACCGGCCACCCCTGCGGATGAGCCCATCGGCCCGCCCGAGGGCATGACCATCCAGGAATGGAATCGCACCGCTGTGAAGGACCTCACGACCGAGCCGCAGACCGGCCGAGCGCCCAAACCCACGGCGGAGGAGAAGCGCGGCATCTTCCCGGCGGGACCGGGCGTGGAGTCGGTACAGGACGACCCCAATGCGGTGCGCGTCTACCCGGTCCAGACCCTCGTGAACCACGCCACGCTCATCCAAGTGCCCAGCGTCGTCCTCAAAGCGTGGTGCGGGGACCTTCAGGGCTGGACCCTCGAAGGCGAGTCCAACTACGTCTCCATCAAACCCCTGGCTGGGAGCCTCTCCACCAACCTTCACGTCCTGACCACCGACGGCCGGATGTACAACTTCCGTCTCTACAGCAACCCCAACGGAAGCTACACGGACGTCTTTCAGGTCAAGGGCGGAGCTGGTTACCAGGCCAACGTCGGGAGCCTCGTGGACGAACGCGTAGCCGATGCCAAGAAGCAGCTCGACGCCGAGTACGACAAGAGGTTCCAAGAGGCCATGAGCCAGGCTCAGCTGCAGTGGGTCCGCGATTACGCAGGCAAGACCTTCTTCGACTACACCATTGCGGAGGGGCGTGCCTTCAAGATCGAGGGTGTCTTCAACGACGACACTTTCACCTACTTCCGCGTGAAGGGCGATGTGGAACCCATCGGAAGAGCGCGCTGACACAGCCAGGCGCGCGGATGGTCCCGTCCCTTCGGGCGCGGGCGGCGGGCTTCGCGTGGCGGTGTTGGTTTCTCTCAACAGGCACCCGGCCTGTTGTCGGTCGGCCGCCTAGCCCCGCTCGCCCGGCGCCTCGCGCGCGACCATACCCCATTTGTGGAGGAGCCCTACTATGACCGATCCTTCCGCCGAACACCCTGAAACTCAGCCCACTCCTAGCCCCACGGCTCCGCCGGCAGTGGACCCTGAGAAACGCAAGAAGCTGACGCTCCTCCTCGTGGTCGGAGGCGCCATCCTCATCCTCTTCATTGTGGCCAACCTGACCTCGCGCAAGCGCCAGCAGGCGGCCAAGAACATGCCGCAGCCCGTCACTATCAGCCGCGCAGAGGCGAAGAACGCCTCCGAGATGCTGCCCCTCGTGACGATCGGGAGTCAGGCGAAGGGTGGCCAGGGATTTGGGGCTTCGGAGCAAGACCTGGAACTGGAACGGCTTACCAAGGAGCTGAAGCTCCTCCAGGCCCGCACGGCGGTCGTTCAGGCCCAGCAGAATCTCGCGGACCTGCGAGTTGCCCCCAAAGCGCAAGAACAGAGGGCGCTCACGGTGGGATTCGTGAAGAAAGGCAAGGGATCGCCCGATGAGGAGTCGGAGGAGTCCAGAGGCACCCCGGGAAGTGCTGGCTCTGCAGGGCCCCGCGTGGCCAAGAACCCGGCCCTTTCAGAAGTAACCGAGACCAAGCTCTCGGATAGCCCAAAGCCGTTCCTCCTAAAGATGGGCACGCTCCTGGACGCCGTCCTGGTCAACAAGCTCGTCTCGGACAACTACACCTCGCCGGTTATGGCCATGGTGGACCGGCCCTATTACGACCCACTCACCCAGAAGCTCCTTGTCCCGGCGGGCACGCGCATCTTGGGCAAGGCCGAGGCGGTGAAGTACCAGACCGCCTCGCGCCTGGCCATCACCTTTGAGACGTTCCAGTTCCCCAACGGTACGACCTTCACCGTGAAGCCCGACGAGCAAGCCCTCGAAGGCCTCGGCATTTTCGGCCTCCAGGACCATGTGAACCGGCACACGGCCAGGATTCTCTTCACCGCTGGTCTCGTGGGCATTCTCACGGGCTGGAACGCCTCGCAGGTCCAGGGTGGCGCCGGGAACACCGGAACCTACGATGGAGCGGACATGATGAGGATTCAAGCCAACAACAGCATGAGCAAGACCGCCGAGCAGATGCTCTCGCCCTTCCTCAACGCCGTTCCAACGATCACCGTGGATGAAGGCCACCGAATGAAAATCTGGATCTCCCGCGACATCCCCATGGACGCCTACCGGGAGGCCCCCAATGAATAGCCCCTGGGCCTCCCTCAAGTCCTACCTCCCCCCCTCGCGCACCTCCCGGCAGCGCACCGCCGTTGCTGGGGGGGCGCTCCTCCTTCTGGCGGGCCTCACGTGTGGTCTATGGACTGCCCTCGCCCCGCAGAAGGTGGACTACGCCAAGACCTGGTTCTCGGTGGAGTTCACCACGGACAACCAGGCGCACCCTATGCACTTGACCATGCCCGACGGCAAAGAGGGGATGTTCGACATCCTCATGATCGAGAACCTCTCCGACAAGCCGCTTTCCCTATTGGCATTCTCATCCCGGCCCCGTGTGCCGGGTCTCCCCCCCGACCAGATCATGAGCACCTGGGCACAGTGGATCGCCACAAGCCGCCAGGGCATCATCGTCCAGCCGCGGTCCACCTGGGTTCTCAACCCCGACGACCTGGACCGCCTCCCTTCATTCCATGGTCACACCTGGATCAGCGTATTCTTCGACAACGCCCATCCGGCAACTGTCCTCGGGCTCCCCGCCACCGTGCTGCCTCCTGCCTTTCATGGGCGCTTTCGGGTCTCCTACTGCAGATCCCGGCTATCCCAAGATGAGATTCCGACACCACGGCGTTTCCGCAAGGCCCTCATAGACCTGCTTCAGAACGAACTGGACGGTACCCACAAGACCACGTGGACCCTGCCCGGAGAGGAAATCAAAAACATCAACGGCCTTTCCGAAGCCAGTTTGCTCTAGTCGCAATCACAAAGAGGATGGACAATGACAGAGAACAAAAACCGCAACACCATCACGCCAATGGCGCGATGCCGCAACGCTGCTCTCCGCCTCAGTCGCATTCCTGGCCTATCA
>JAKAJA010000259.1 GCA_021814085.1 Acidobacteriota bacterium
GTCGGCTATGGCCTTCTGGCCACGCACGCTGTTGCCCGCGTCATCCAGCGGGGGCGAGACCACCGCGATGCCGAACTTGTCCGGCGACACGGCGATGAGGCCTCCGCCCACGCCGCTCTTTCCGGGGAGGCCGGTCGCGAACAGCCACTTGCCCGTGTCGTCGTACAGTCCCGCCGTGGCCATGACCGACAGGACCTTGGGCACGAGTTCCATCTTGAGCACCTGCTTCCCCGTCACGGGGTTCTTACCGCCGTTGGCCAGGCAGGCCGCCATGGTGGCCAGGTCCTTCGCGTTTACGCTCACGGAGCACTGCTCCGTGTAAATGTCGGTGGCCTGCCTTGGGTCCGTCTTGATGTACTCGTAAGCGTACATCAGCATGGCGATGGCCTGGTTGCGCTGGTTGGTCTCTGCCTCGGACCTGTAGACCTCGTGGTTGACCACCAGGGGTCTCCCGGCGAAGTCTGAGTAGTAATCAACGATGCTCTTCCAGATATCGTCCCGGGTGGTGCCTTTCACCATGCTCGTGGCGCTGATGGCGCCCGGGTTGACGAGGGGGTTCAGCTCCGGCCCGCCGTACATCTTCTTGGCGACCTCGACAGCGATGATGGAGTTGAATCGCCCTCCGGTGGCGTCCACGCCTATGGTGCCCGAAATGGCCTCGGCCCCCCCCTCCTCCATGACCTTGGCCATGGTGAAGACCTTGGAGATGGACTGGATGGAGACCTCCGACGTGACGTCGCCCACCGTGTAGACCTTCCCATCGGGCGTCACGAGGGCGATGCCGTAAATGTTGGAATCCACCTTGGCCAGGGCGGGGATGTAGTCGGCGTTCTTCCCCTCCTTGAGGTCCTTGTACTTGGCGTAGGCCGCCTGAAGGGCCGCGTTGATATCGCTCTCGGAGTATCCGGCGAGGGCCGAGGCTGCGGCGGGTTTGGCCTTGGGCGCCGATTGGACGCTCAGCCCAGAAGCGCACAGCAACGTAAAAGCCAGGATGATGAACGGAGATCGTTTTGCCATGACCGTCCTCCTAAGGCTCGACTAGAAGAGTTTGTAAGCGATACCGAACTGGAGCCTCCAGACGTCGCCGGACAGGAGGTTCTGCTGCTGTTTTTTGCCCCAGAGGACTTCCCAGCCGAAGGTCATCTTCTTCCGGAACTGGTAGACGGCGTTGAGGCTCGCGTAGTTCGTGCGATGGTAGGCGTCGGGCCCCATGGAGAGCTCGTCCTGCAGGTCCACGTAGCCGTAGGTGAGGGTGGTGCGCAGTTTCTCGTTCCACCAGTGGGTGTAGCCGAAGAATCCCCCGAAATAGGGCAGGGCCTTGAGCTCGCCGTCCGTCGTGAACGCCGCGTCCATGTTGGAGAACGCGTCGTTGCTGTA
Source organism: Acidobacteriota bacterium (assembly GCA_021814085.1). Taxonomy (GTDB): domain Bacteria; phylum Acidobacteriota; class UBA4820; order UBA4820; family DSQY01; genus JAKAJA01. Next base: position 1,378 of record JAKAJA010000259.1, read on the forward strand.
TCGTCCGATGCCCTCGCCGTAGGTGAGCTGTCCCTGCAGCGAGTCGCGTTTCCCCACATCGAAGACGCCGGAGAGGTTCGCGCCCCACCCGAGGACGGTCTTGTCGCCCCACACCGGGCTGCGCGCGCCCAGGTCTCTGACCATGCCGGCGAACTGCACGTGTCCCGCCTTGGCCCTCTCCCACCGGATATTGAAGCCGAGGTCGGGGATGCGGTTGGTGCCCGTGATGGACGCCCCGTAATAGGGGGAGACCTGGGAATCGGGCTTCTCCGCGCCCAGGGTCATATTCCATTCCGGGCTCAGCCGGAGCAGGTAGTGGACCACGGGCTGGCGGGCGAAGATCATGGAGTTGGGGCCCTCGTAGTCCACCGTGTCGGGCCAGACGTCGGGGTCTTCGAAGAGGGTGATGGTCTGGCCGATGACAAAGTTGTAGTACTGGGCGTAGATCTGCTTCCAGCGGAGGTCCAGCTTGGGGTTCTCCGAGTTGAAGAAGTCGATCTGGACGAAGAACCTGGGGCTGCCTTCCATGCTGGGCGCGCGCACGTCCCAGCTCATGTTCGTGGCCTTTGCGTTCATGTTGAAGCGGCTTCCGCCGCCGTAGTCGGGGGACCCCTCCATGGGGATGGTGGCCGTCACGAAGCGGCTCTGGTCCCCGGAGTTCCGGTTGTCCTCCATCAGGTCCAGGTGCGGCTTGGCGTTGAACTGCATGATGACCGGCGAGTTGGGGATGCGGAAGAATCCCTCGTACTTGGGGTCCACCGTTAGGTCGTTCAGGCGGGGTGCGGCGAGCTGCTCGTTGTTGAAGGAGTCACGCAGGGTTATGGGGCTCGCGTGTCCTTCGGGGATAGCCTCCTGGGCCGGGGCAGCAGCCTGGGCCTGCTGCGCCGGGGGGGGCTGAACCTGCGCCTGCGGCACCGGCACGGCGGCCTTTTCCTGTTCGAGGACCTGGATGCGCGTATTGAGCTGCTGGACGGTCTTCTGCAGCGATTCGACCATGGATTTGAGCTGCTGGACCTCCGTCTGGTCCTGGGCCATAACGCTGCCGCCAAAGGCCAGGAACAGCAGGGCGGCCAAAAGGAGAACTGCGAGTCTTCCCGGCGTCGTGCGCCGGGGCTGGAACATCCGATCCTTCCCCATGGTGCCTACCTCCCTCATTCTTGCCCCAAATCAGCCTTACTCGTTTCCCCATGTTTTCCTTCAGAACTTTAGCTGGTAGAGGTTCCCCCTGCTGTCCTTCGCCACGCCGAATCCCCGGTTGACCATGGCGTCCACGATGTACTGCATTCGGAAGAAGGTCCCCATGTCGCCCCTGCCAGCGCCCTGGCCGCTGATCTGGCCCACCATGGCGTTGGCGTTGCCGTAGAGCGCCTGCCAGTCGGCCCCGGTGATACCGGTCTGGCCTGGGGCCTGTGCGTCCGCGGTGGCATCGGCGGAAAAGCCGCCCATGGTCTCGTAGTTCCCCTGTATGGCCTCACCTCCCGGCAAGGTGACCTGGAAGGACCCGCGCCCCGTGGCGACCCCGTTGAAGACGATCCGGAGGGCTTGGGCGCCCGGCTGGGCGAGGGGACCTGAGGCAGGGATGAGGTTCCCCGATCGGGTGACCCCCTGGGGAATGCAGGCGGTCAAGGCCGCGAGCAGGACGATGAGGAGGATCAGGATCGGCCGAGCGAACCTTTTCTTCATATCAGCTCCTATAGGTTGCATCCTCACTTCGCAATGAACAGCAGCCACGGGGTACCCACGACGAGAAAGACGGCCAGGTTGAAGGCCGTCGTTATGGCCCCGAGCTTGTAGAGCTCCCCCTGGGTGAGGTACCCGCTTCCCGCGAACATCAGGTTGGCGCTCGACCCCTGCGGGGTGATGGCCGAGAAGTAGTTGCTCGCGAAGAGGAGGGAGAAGGCGAGGGGGCCGGCGGCCACCCCGCTCTTGGTCCCCACGGTCATGAACACTCCCACAAGCGCGAGGACCTGGGCCGTCTGGCTCACGAAGAGGTAGTGCATGAGCACGTAGAGGACGACCAGGATGAGGTACACGGCGGGTCCCGGCAAACCCCGCAGGGCCACGGCCATCTCCTGCCCCACGAACCCCATGAAGCCCATCTCGTTCAAGGCGCCGCTGAGGGTGTAGAGGACGGCGAACCAGATGAAGGTGGCCAGGACGTCTCCCTCCTTGGCGATGTCCTTGAGGGTCAGGACGTCGGAGGTGAGGAGGGCGCCGAGGCCGAGGAAGGCCACGGCGGTGGAATCGAGCTTGAGGGTCTCGGCGAGGCCCCAGAGGAGGACCATCCCTACGAAGATTCCCGAAACCCACCGCTCGTCGGAGCTCAGCGGTCCGAGTTCGCGGAGGGACTGGCGCGCGGCCGCCGGGGCCTCCGGCGTGGCTTTCACCTCCGGGGGGATGATCTTGTAGAGGACCAGGGGCAGGAGGGCCATGGCGGTCAGGGTCGGCACGGAGGAAGCCAAAAGCCAGGAGCCGAAAGAGATCTTGAGGCCGAACCCCTTGGCGATCTCCGCCCCGAGGGGGTTCGCAGCCATGGCGGTGAACCAGAGGGCCGAGGAGAGGCTCAGGCTCGCCATCCCGCAGAACATCAGGAAGGCGCCCATCCGCCTGCGCGTCGCCTCGGCCGGCTCCGAGCCGCCCCCCCGGGCCAGCGAGAGGACGATCGGGTAGAGGACGCCGCCGCGCGCCG
>JAKAJA010000260.1 GCA_021814085.1 Acidobacteriota bacterium
GATCTGGGGACTCATCCGCAACCACTACGTGGGGAGGACCTTCATCGCGCCCAGGCAGTCGGCCAGGGACCTCTCTGCCAGACTCAAGCTCAATGCCGTGCCCACCTTCCTGCGGGGGAAGCGCGTGGTCCTTGTGGACGACTCCCTCGTGAGGGGGACGACATCCCGAAAAATCGTGCGGCTCGTGCGGGACGCCGGGGCCACCGAGGTGCACCTCCGCCTCTCCAGCCCGCCCATCGTGAATCCCTGCGTCTACGGGATTGATACGCCGGAGCGATCGGAGCTCCTCGCGGCCAACCTGGACCTGGAGGCCATCGCGTCCTTCGTGGAGGCCGATTCCGTGGGGTACCTCAGCATCGAAGGTATGCACGCCGCTTCGGGCTTTGCCATTGGGGAGTCTTGCCACGCTTGTTTCGGTGGGCCTTACCCCGTACAATATATGGAGATGCGTCAGAGGCAGCGGCACCTCTTCGAGAAGGATCGGCAATGAGCAAGACAGGGCTCCGGTTTTGGCAAGACCGGCTCGTAGCTGACATCATCCCGGTATTCGTCGGAGTCAGCGTGGCCCTCTTCTACTTCATCGGGGTCATGCCCGGCAGCCAGCGCTTTATCGCCAAGTACCTCCTCACCGCCCTCTTCCTCTTCGTCATCACGCGCGGGCCCAATGTCTGGTTCTACCGCACGCGGCTCCTCCCGCCCATCAAGCGCTACAAGAGGGGCAAGAAGGAGGGCAAGGTTTTCTCCAAAGCCGAGCTTTCCCAGTTCTACTCCGCCTTCACGGCCCACGTGAGACAGAGCCAGACGCTGGCCCTCCAGATGTGGGCTCTGTCGGTCGTCCTCTTCGCCGTCATCCAGTACTTCTGGATCCAACCCTCTTGGGCGAGCGTTCTGGGCATCCTCTTCACGGGCGTCATCTCGGCTTCCGTGGCCATGGCCTTCTCCTATTTCATGATCAAGCGGGTCACCGAGCCCCTCATCGAAGAGGTGGGGGCCCAGCTCGACGTCCTCCCCGACGTGAAGGCCAACCGCGTGACCTTCTTCTTCAAGATCGGGCTCACGGTGATGGGTATGACCGTCCTGGCCTTCCTGGCCTACGGCGTCCTCGTCCACGCCCGCCTCTCAGTGGCCCTGGATCAATACTCCATCAAAGCTGGGGCAGACGATGCCAAGACCATGGCTTACCAGCTCCAACAGACGCCCGCCGAGCACTGGAAAGCCCTCCTCAAGGGCACGGCCAATCCCCTCTACGCCCTGGTCGTCTTGGACGGGTCGGGAAACGCCATGGAAGACCTGACCAGTGGTCCCTTCGAGACGGGCGTACTTCATAACGTCTTGGCTCCGGGCCAGAAGGTCGAAGCGGGCACAACGGTCAAGCTCCTGCGGCACGAGGTGAGCCTCTTCCCGATCACGGGAGACCGCACCCTCGCCCTGGTTTCAAACCCTGGCTCGGTGAACCTTCTCATGAGCCGGATGATCCTCTACGGCCTCCTGTTCCTCGTTTTGACCCTTAGCGTCCAGGGGGTCTATGTCCTCTGGCTCAGCAGGGACACGTCCCGGACCTTGAAACGGGCCGTGGAGTTCAACAAACGCCTCGCCGCGGGGGACCTCACGCGTGTGCCTTCCATCTGGTCCGATGACGAGATGGGCATCCTCGTGGACAATCTGCGTGCCGCCTTCCAGGGGCTCCAGCGCATGACGAAGGAGATCTCCGCCGCCTCCGCCGCCGTGGACGAGGAGGTGACCCGAACCGCGGGGGTTACCGAATCCCTCCACCACGAGATCTCGGCCCAGACCGCTTCGGCCGATCGGACGACCGAATCCCTCAAGGCCATGGATGAGGGAATGCGGAAGGTATCGCAAGCCATGGAGCAGGTGGCCTCCTCCACGCAGGAGGTCAGTTCCACGATTCTCCAGATGCAGGCCAGCGTGGAGGAGATCGCGCGCAATTCGGACGTCCTCATCCAGTCCGTTGAAAAGACGGTCAGCTCCTCCAACGAGATCTCGGCCAGCGCCGGGGCCGTCAAGGGATCCGTGGAGCGCCTCCACCAGTCGGGCCAGGAGGCCGTCTCCTTCTTTGCCGAGCTCGACGCCTCCCTTGACGAGACCCGCCGCAACGCCAGCTCGCTGTCGGAGAGCTCATCCAAGGTCACCCAGGACGCGGAGGCGGGCTTCTCGGCCGTGGCAGCGGTCGAGGACGAGATCCTGCGCACGACCCGCGCTTCCGAACAGAGCCGCGAGACCCTCGGTGACCTCGTTTCGGCCATCGAGAAGATCGGGCGGACCGTGGACATCATCCAGGACGTCACGGAGCAGACGAACCTCCTCTCCCTGAACGCCTCCATCATCGCCGCTGGGGCCGGAGAGCACGGAAAGTCCTTTGCCGTGGTGGCCACCCAGATCCGCGAGCTTTCCGCGCGGACCGCGGGGAGCGCCAAGGACATTCGCTCGGTCATACGGACCCTCACCAAGAGCGGCAACGAGATGGCCGATGCCATGGACAGGACCTTCCAGGTCATCAACCGGAGCGCGGAGCTGTCCCGCGGCGCGGGTGAAGCCCTCCGGACCATCCTCGAATCCGCCGCGGGGCAGGAGGAGATGAGCAAGCGCATCGCCGCGGCCACGGAGGAGCTGGCCCACGGCGGACAGTCGGCCAACCGGGCCATGCACGGCATCTTCGACATGATGGAGGGGATCACAAGCGCCACGCGGGACCAGGTCTCCTCCACGCAATACCTCAACCAGGAGGCGGAGCGCGTCCGAGACGTGGCACTCCAGCTCCGCAACGCCACGGAAGAACAGGCCAAAGGTACGGGGGTCATCAGCCAGGCCATCACCCAGATCATGGAGGACAGCCGGCAGACCACTCAGGCCACCCAGCTCCAGACGGCCGAGTCCGGGGCCATCTACGACGCCATGCGCCGTGTGGCGGCTACGGCCCAATCCATCGAGAAGGCCTTTGCCGAGCTCGCCAGCGCCGCCGACCACCTCAAGTCCAGCGCATCCACGCTCCGCCAGGAGATCCGGTCGTTCAAGACGTCTTAGCCAGCATGTCGAATGTGGAATGTGGAATGGCGAATGTGATGAGGCAATGGGTCTCGCCTGTTCAACATTGGCCATTCGCCATTTGACATTCGCCATCCTGATCCGTCACCCGATGCCGAGGACATAGTCATCATGGACGAACAACAGAGCCTCACCTACCGCAATTCAGGCGTTGACATCGATGCTCAGGACCGGGCTCTTGCGCGGATCAAACACATCGCCAGGTCCACGTTCACGGCGGGCGTCCTGAGCGAGATCGGCTCCTTCGGCGGCCTCTTCTCGCCCGACCCGGAGAACCCGCGGGGCCTGGTCCTCGTGGCCTCGGCGGACGGCGTGGGCACCAAGCTCAAGGTGGCCCAGATGATGGACCGCTACGATACGGTGGGCCAGGACCTGGTGAACCACTGCGTTAACGATATCCTGGTGCAGGGCGCGCGGCCCCTCTTCTTCCTGGATTACTTCGCCGCCGGCAGACTCGTACCCGAGCGTCTGGCGGCCGTCGTCGAGGGCCTGGGGACGGCCTGCCGGGAGAACTCGTGCGCCCTTCTTGGCGGGGAGACCGCCGAGATGCCAGGGCTCTACCAGGGGGAGGACTTCGACCTGGCGGGCTTCATCGTGGGCTCCGTGCGCCGGGACCGCCTCCTCCCCCGCGGCGTGTCCGCGGGAGACGTGCTCGTGGGGCTCCCCGCCGCCGGCCTCCACACCAACGGCTACTCCCTCGCGCGCCGCCTCTTCTTCGAGCAGAAGGGATTCGGCGCCGATACGCGCCTCGATGAACTTGAGACGACCGTGGGCGAGGCCCTCATGGCCGTCCACCGGTCCTACCTCCATCCCCTGGCGGACCTCGTGGAATCGGGGGCGGGCATCACGGCCATGGCCCACATCACCGGCGGCGGCATTCTCGACAACCTTCCCCGTGTCCTCCCCGAGGGCATTCAAGCGGTGGTTGACCCCAGGGCCTGGGAGGAGCCCCCCATCTTCCGCTACATCCGCCGCGAGGGCAGTGGCCCCGAGGAG
>JAKAJA010000261.1 GCA_021814085.1 Acidobacteriota bacterium
GAGGCGGCTGTATGCTTACGGCCCCCTGCAGGAAGCGTGCGTCCTCCGAGATCCGGGCTACCGGCCCCTCATTCCGCTGGGGCGGTGGGATTCGTTCCTTTTCCCCGATGGCCCGAAATTCATGGAGTACAACACGGACGGCACGGCGGGCTGGCACTACACGACCGCCCTCACGGCCCTCTGGAGGGAATGGGCGGGCCTCCCTCCCCAGACGTCGCCCCTCACCGGCCGCCTTCTGGACACGATCCTGTATTGCTTCCGGCAGTGGGACCGCCGAGGTATCGAGCGTCCCCGCATCGCGATCGTGGACTGGGCCGAGGTGGGCACGCGGGGGGATCAGGACGGCATCGCGGCCGCCTTCACGGCGGCGGGGTACCCGACCACGGTCGAAGACCCGCGGGCGCTGAGACTCGAGGCCGGGCGGCTCGTGGGTTCCGCAGGCCCCATCGACGCCGTTTACCGCCGTCTCGTGAGCGAGGAGGCCTTCCACCGCGCGGAAGAAATCCGCCCCTTCCTGGACGCCCATCTCGAGGGGGCAGCCTGCTCCGTCGGAAGCTTCCGGACGGACCCCGCGTGGAGCAAGACCCTCTTCGTCCTGCTCTCCGACCCCGCCTTCTCATATCTCTGGCCCGATACACTGAAGCCCCACATCGAAGCATCGATCCCCTGGACCCGCGAGGTCCGCCCTGGCCTGACGAGCTTTAAGGGTGAAGAGGGCGACATGGGCGACCTCCTCCTCTCCCGTCGCGGGGAATTCATCCTCAAGCCCACCCGGGGGTACGAGGGGCGCGGCGTCATCCTGGGTTCCCTTACTGCGGACGCGGAATGGCGAGAGGCCGTGATGGGTGCGCTGGAACGGGGAGACACTCTGGTCCAGGAGATGCTCAGGCCAGCGCCCGTCCCTCTCGAACAGGGCCAGTCCGGTTACCTCCAGGCGGGCGAATACGTCCTCCTGGGCAGGCTCGCGGGGTTCCTCGTGCGCACCAGCGCCACCCCCCTCATCGCCCCCGAGTACCCGGAGCGCTACTGCCCCGTCGGTGTGGAGGTGCCGTGGAGCGCCGAGGACACCGCCAGACGATGGAGCAAGACATGAACGGCGAGTCGAGAGACTACGGCGGCTGCGAGCACCGGGTTCGGGAACTGCTCTACGCCGACGAAGGACAGACGGAGCGGATGATGGCCGTCGTGGACGTTCTCTGGGAGCACCTTCGCGACCGAAACGTGGCCTGGTTGGGTTTCTATGAGATCACCGAGGCCCGGGACGCCATGCTCCTCAGGGTGTGCAAGCCCAGGCCCGCCTGTTCCCCCATAGGCCTGCACGGTGTCTGCGGGCTTGCCTGGAAGGAGAAGGCTTCCCAGGTGGTAGACGACGTCCACGCCCTCGGCGCGGACCACATCGTCTGCGACCCCGCCAACCTCTCGGAGGTAGTAGTCCCCTGCCTCGCCCTCGATGGTACCTGCTGGGGCGTCCTGGACCTGGACAGCCGGGCCCTTTCCGCCTTCGCCCAAGCTGATGCCGAGGGGCTGAGGCGCGTCCTTCTCGCCGCCGGGCTCACCACCTAGCACAGATCCCCCCCCCCGAAGTCAGATCCACCGAGCCGCCCGGTCCCTGTGGCCTAAGGCAGGGCGCATCATTTCCCACATGGGACTGGCCTTGATATTCCGCTCCCAAGTCCCTACATTGTCTTTGACTTTCATAAAAGGGGTGAACGAGGGGTGCGGTCCGCCATCAGCGCTCCGGCACCTGCAAGCGCATCGCCTGGCGAGGGGAAACCCGGCGACAAGCGGGCGTTGTCAAAGGACGAGGCACTCGCGCTGTGACGTCCCCATGGTCGAACGCCTGACTTTGGCTTCTTATCAGAGTTTCCTTTGAGTTCTGCAAGCATGTTCTTTGTGTGTGTCGTTTGTGGCGGACGGAGGCAATGGTCATAAGGGGTTGAGCATGAGAACGAACTGCTCGAGGTTTGCGAGGTTCGGGGTGATCCTTCTCGCGGCGATGGCATTCCTGGTCGTGACGGCGGCTCAAGAGGCGCTCCCGGAGAACACCGGATGGGCCTGGGGAGTCAATAGTTACGGCCAGCTCGGCATCAACAGCACCACAAACAGCGCCATCCCCATGGAGTTTGGGTGGAACGCGACGGCGATCTCCGCTGGCTGGTTTCACTCCCTCGCCATGACCACCGGTGGTGCCATCTGGGCATGGGGCAATAACCAATACGGCCAGCTTGGCAACGGGACCAATGTAGACAGCCACATACCTATCCTGCTCGTCCCCAGCGGAGGCTTGGCGGTTTCCGCGGGTGGGCTTCATTCCCTCGCCCTGGCGAGCAACGGGGTCGTGGCCGCGTGCGGAAGCAACCACTATGGGCAACTCGGGAACAACACCACCACGGACAGCAACACCGCGGTTGCCGTCCTTGGGCTAACCGATGTCACGGCCATCGCTGGGGGAGGATATTTTTCCTTAGCCCTCAAGAGCGACGGCACGGTGTGGGCCTGGGGCTACAATGCTTCCGGGCAATTGGGAAACGGAACCTTCACCGACAGCCACGTCCCCGTGAAGGTCTCTGGGCTCTCCAATGTCGTGGCCATCGCCGCGGGCGGTTCGCATGGCATGGCCTTGAAGTCCGACAGCACCTTGTGGATGTGGGGAGAAAACAACTACGGCCAGCTGGGCAATAACAACACCACCGACAGCAATGTCCCCGTAACCATCGGCTACAACGTCACGGCCATCTCGGCGGGCGTCATGCATTCAATGGCCATCACCGTTGGCGGAGGTATCTGGACGTGGGGATTCAATGGGCAGGGGCAACTCGGCAACGGGACGACCGTCGACAAACACGTGCCAATGCTGATTCTGCAAAGCGGTGGGATCGCCATCTCTGGGGGTTTGCTGAATTCGTATTACCTGACCAGCAACGGAACCACTTGGGCCACCGGTAATAACCAGTATGGGCAGCTCGGTGACGGGACGCTTCACGACAGTCTGGTACCGGTGGTGGTCACGGGCATCACGGGCGTGAACACCCTGGCTGCAGGTGTCGGTTTTGTACTCGCCATGGCAACCTGCCCCATCGTCACCCTCTCCCCGTCCACCTTGCCCGCGGCGGGTGTTGGTGGCTCCTACAGCCAGCACATCACGGCGAGCGGCGGAACGGACCCGTACGCGTTTGTGGTCAGCGCGGGCTCATTGCCCGGAGGCCTGACCCTCGCCCTCGACGGCACCCTCGCAGGCACGCCAACAACCGCCGGGAGTTACAACTTCACGGTGATCGGTGCCGATCATATCGTGTGCATGGGAAGCCAGGCGTACGCCATGGCCGTGAACCCACCTCCTCTAGTTGCATCCGTCGGCCCTATGGCAAGCCCCTTCCGTCTTAAGGTTATGGGAGGGAACTTCGGATCGGGCATCCAGGTATTTATCGGGGGGAGTTCCTCACCGTACGCGAACGTGGCCTACAAGAGTTCCACCAAGCTGCTCCTTCAGGGCGGTGGAACTCTCAAAGCACTCTTCCCGAAGGGAACACCCGTGCTCATCACCCTGGTGAACACCGATGGAGGAAAAGCGTCGTATACCTACACGAGGTGATCCTGATCGGGGCATCAGACGGGAGGGCGGGATTGGGGTCCCGCCCTCTTGTTATTGCCATTCAGTCCGAAACGGCCTGGGTCAGGGGTGCTGTTCCTCGTCGCCCAAGCGAAGCATCTATGCGCATGGCCGTTCCGGGGGCCGGGTCTCAGCTCATAACCGTCAACCGAGCTTCTAAACGCCTGCCAGTCCGCATCTACTCGTCCCGGCTCACTTTTTGCTCCCGCTCTCCCCTTCGCCCGCTCCTCCGCTCGATTCTTTCCTCGCGTCGAGGAGGGGCAGCCAGGGGATGAGGGCCATGCTGGGGATGGTGATGAAAAAGGTGAAAGCGAAGAAGAGGGGCCAGCCCATCCAGAGGGCCAGGTATCCCGAGAGCACGCCCGCCATGGTGGAACTGATATTCATGATGCTCGTGGCGATGGAGAAGTGGGCGGCCTTGAAGGTGGTCTTGCAG
>JAKAJA010000262.1 GCA_021814085.1 Acidobacteriota bacterium
CGTGAAGAACTCCCCGTTGTCCATGGCCTTCTCGATGGAGAATTTCTCGAGGAAGTACTCGTAGATCCGGCCGAAGACGTCGCCCGGCGCCGACTGGAGCGATTCCTTGTTGAAGATTCGGAGGAGGTCTTCGAGGAGGACACGGTCGAAGATGCCGAAGTCCTTGGGAAGAACCCCGGCCAAGGGAGGAAAAGAGTCTTCGATGGCCTCCATGCCCTCGATGAGGGCCTTCCCCAGGTCGCTGCCCTTTGGCAGGCCGAGGATCGCCGCGTAACGGGCTTTCTCGGGTAGGAAGAGGGCCCGCCGGCTGAGGTAATCCTCGGGGATGACGGCCCGCTTTGGCATGCGCCCCGCGGCCTGGTCCTCCTGGATCTGCCGCGTCGCCGCCTCGAAGCGGTTCGCCGCGTGCCGGAGGAAGATGATCCCCAGCACGGGCATGCAGTACTCGGTGGCCGTCAGCTTGGAGTTGGCCCGGAGCTGGTCCGCCGCCTCCCAAAGGTCTTTCTCAAGATCCCCGCCATTCCCAGCCATCTATTCCCCTGAGCTTCCCCGACTCAGGCGTATTCTAGCAGAGGCACAGGCTTAGCGTGCGTTGTCCAAGAACACGATTTCTACTCATCGTCTTGGTCGAGCTGGTCTTCACTCGCAACCTGAGATTTTTGGGCGGAGCTTCCCTTCAGGGGATCCAGGGCGTCAGCTTGCCCCGTGGCCCATTCACACCACTCATCAAGCCGCTCCGGGGCGAGAAAGGAGGAACTTCCCTCAAGGACCTGGCTTCTAACGGCCGCGATAAAGGACCGCATACGGCTACTCTTAGCCCAGGATTCGACCTGGTGATGGAGCCTTTGTCTGCGGGCCTCCTCTTCCCGCCTCCTCTTTTCTGCCTCGGCCTGTCTTCGCTCTTCCTCCCGCCACCGTCTTTCTTTTTCCTCCCAAGCCAGCCGGGCTTTCCTGATGGCGGCCGAAGCCGTGATGAGGCCACCGACGAAATCATTCAACCGATCTTCAAGGCGCTGATGCTTGGTGTCGCCCCAGGTCTTTTGGATGTTGGAGCAGGAGTAGGGAATGTTCTCAATCTGCAGCTTGAGCTCCCCGGTGGGATTGAAGGAATACCGGTCGGAGATGTAGTAGAGTCGGCCTTCCCGCTTCTTTCGCTCTTCCTCGGCGGTCAGCTCGCGCTCGTGGCGGGCGAACCTCTCTTGCATGGAGATCCGAACTTTTTCCCCCATGACTTCGACGAGTGTCCCCTTCTCGATGGAAACGCTGAATCCACGGGCTTCCAGACCCTTGATCAGGGCGTCGAATATTCGAAGCGCTCGATGGGCGGCTGCCTTTGAAATGCTCAAGTCCAAGTGCATCTCTTCGTTGATGCCCCCGTGGCCGCTTGCTCCAGACCCCGAAAAGGCGGCGTTGGTTCGGCTGACTAAGGGATGCGATCCCCGAAGCGACTCCCCGACAACGATCCTCCGATCAGGGGCTAATTCAGCCGTGATAAGTGCCTGGGCCTCGGACCCTGCATCCACCGGGCCCTCACCCTTCTCGTGCCTTCGAATGGTTGCGACCGCTGGTGTCTCCTTGGTTGCCACGGGCAGCTTGGCTCGCTTCGGCTTCTGACCCGTTTGCACCCGTCTCCAATACCCCAATCCGGGCCGGGGAATGTTGAGCTTCTTGCAGATCTTGGCCAGCCCCACGTCCGACATCCCGTATTCCCTGGCAAGCTGGACAATGGGGGTAGTCCAGACCTTCTCGTAGAGCTCTTCTCGCGTTAGTTCAACGGCGTCATTTGCCATGGGGTCCCTCCTTGAGAGCAGATGGCACGGGGTGAGTGTAAGCCTCAACGGGCTAAGCCCTCCTAATTCGCGGGTGAGTTTGTTGGGGGGCAGGGTGCTGTTGGCGCGGAAAGGCAGTGTCTCTCTCTCCTGCACACTCGTTGGGGTGCTTCGGCTGAACGAGAGTGCTACCCTTCCGTCAACGAGTAAGGAGGGACCTAATGCGCGGTGTGCATATGTTTCAGCGGTTCTCCCAAAAGGAGAACGTAGTCACCAACAACACGCTACTGTTCATGTCCCGTCTTTATGACTACAGCCCCAATCGATTTCAGGACTTCCTGCGAGAGGTTTTGCAAGATGACCAGTTGACCGTTGGTATCGCCTTCCACCAGCAAGTCCGGGAGGGCAAGGGAAGTATTCCTGATGGGCGGCTTGGCCAAACCAGCCTGAAGGTGCTAGTGGAAACCAAGCTGTCTCAGAACTACTCGAAGGAGCAGCTCCTAAACCATATGAAGGCCTTTTCAAGCGAAGAACGCCAGTACCTCATGCTCCTTGGCCCGACCGCGCCAAAGCCTGACCTGCTGACGGAGGTCCTAAAGGACAGCGCCGCGCTCAACAGGAGGAACGGAACACGAGTGACGGTTTGGCCGATCACATTCGAAAAGCTCATCGAGAGCTACGATAGCGTCCTTCTGGCGCAGGACTTCGAGATGAAGGATCTCGTCGAGGAATTCAGGGCGTTCTGTGCTGAATCAAAGCTCCTACCGATTAACCCGTATACGATGAGGGCCGTCGTTTGCTCCAAGACCCTGGCTGAGAACATGGAGCGACACGTGTACTACGACTCCACCGCCCGCGGCTTCAGAGAGCACGACTATATCGGCCTATACGCCGACAAGGGGATTCGGGCTATCGGGAAGATCAGTAACATCGTCCATGCCGAACTGGACGGCGGGAATCTGAAAGTGATGGCGAAACTGAGACCGCCGACAGAGGCTCAGCTAAAGACCATAAGGGAGATTATCCCGGTGGCTGCAAAGAACAACGGGTACCAGATCGCCACGGGCCACAACTTCTTTCTCGTGGACCGGTTCTTCGAGACTGACTACCGGAAAGCCAGCAAGTACCCCATTCAAGGCCCAAAGTACTTCGATCTTAGGGAGGTGCTGGGGAGAAAGGACCTGCCCGGCGTCGAGGAGATCGCCCGGCTAATGAGGGGTGTGCAGTGGTAGCAGTTTTGGGTCGCCTTCTCTGATGATGCGAATTCCTGTCAGGCAGGTTTTCCCCTGCCGGCGCCCGTCTTCTCAACCGGGCGCCGGCTTTGTTGAACCTCTCGAAACTGCCCTTAGAGCCTCCTCTGGCTCCGGAGCAGTGCAACTTAATCGCAACTTCCAAATGAGCGGACCCTTAAAGTCCCGAAAAGTCCCTTAAAGTGGCCCGGCTCGATTCGGCGTTCTGGAAAATGACTGTTCTCGGCTCCCTTAAACTTCGTCCAAGTCCTTTAAATTCAGCCAATTGGCTCCTACGGAGCCGGAGGTTGTGGGTTCGAGTCCCGCCGGGCGCACCACTCCACTCGCTGACGCCCAGTCTCCAATAGGCAGACTCCGCTCCCTTCATGGTGCTCGGTTCGGCTACGCTTCACCTCGCTGAGTTCCTCTCACTGGAGGTTGGCCTGCGCGCGGGCAAAGCCCGCGGTCATGAGCCCTTCGGCGCCCCTCCTCTCCCGATCGCCCGTTCTCCTTCGTCCCTTGACCCTTCGGGAACTTTCCGGCATGGTGAGGGGGCGGGCCTTGGCGGTCTGTCCCGGAACTTGGGAGCGGGTCCGAGAGCCGCAGTTCGCCCCCGGCGCGTGGTAAGAGCCCCGGGCGCACGGGTTCGGCGTGCGCCCGAGGGAGTGAAACGGCGCGGCCGGGGACGAAGCGGTGATCGAATGCCGACCCCGCGGCGCGACGGACCGCCGTGAAACCGCCCGATGAAGGAGACGATCCCGATGAAGAAGGAAGGACTGCTCATGCTCGTGGCCGGCGCCGTACTGGGCGCGGTCCTCGGCTTTATCGCCACGAACTCTTACTACACCCGGAAGATGGCTTCCGCGCCCCCCGCCGCGGCGCCGCAGGAGACCCAGGCCCAGCAGGGGCAGGGGCAGGGACAGGGACAGGGCGAACAGGGCTTCAATTCGGCGCAACACGAGGCCATGCTGGCCCAGATCAAGCAGGAGCTGGCGAAGGATCCCACGAACGTGGAGAAGCGCGTCCTGCTCGGCAAC
>JAKAJA010000263.1 GCA_021814085.1 Acidobacteriota bacterium
TACCCTACAACCCCTTGGGGGGCGGGCATAATCCCATTAAGTTTACAAAAATAACAAGGGGCGGGGGGTGACCCCGCCCCAGACCTCACATGTCGTGGTTTTTCTATCCGGCGACAGCTCGGGCGAGGATCTTCTCAAGATCCGAGCGAAGGGTTGTTGCCTTCGCCGCCATGTGGTCTCCTCTCCCCCTCAACTCATCCACGTCCCCGCCCGTTCGTCCCACGAGGTTGATGCGCACGTTGGCCAGGGCGCCCAGGCAGGCCGTATGCGCCATGAACCCGGCTACGGCCGAATCGGTGACGCAGTTGGCATTGCCGATGCGCGCCATCTCCGCCGAGGCCTCCAGGGTGGAGAGCGCCAGTTCGGCGGTCTCGAGGGGAACCCGGGCGGCGTTCATCAGGGCCGCATCGATGGCTTTGCCTCGAACTGACTTTTGCTCCTCCGTATCCTTCGGCAGTTTGTAGGCGGCGGAAACGCCGTCGTAAGAGCGGGCATCCTCGGCCACGAGGCCCATGAAGCGGCCTTGGGCTTCCTGCGCGCCCTGCGCGAGGGCCTTCACGCGATTCTCCGCCTCGGCGTACTTCTTCTTGCCCACCGTGAGACCCGCCACCATTCGGACGAGTGCCGCCGCCTGGGCGCCTGCGAAGGCGGAGACGGAACCGCCACCCGGCGTCGGGTCAGGACCCGCCACGGCATCGAGGAAGGGCTGGGCCGCGGCGTGGGCCCCGGCATCGGCCTTCGCCCTGGCCACCCGCGTCTCCACGATCATCTCGGGGTTGAACCCTCGGATCTTTAGGTACTGGGCGCCGCTCCCGATGAGGGCGTCCGCCGGGGCGAGGCCGATGAGCTCCGTCTCCGCGACCTCGACACCCTGACCGGCGGCCTTCTCCGTAACGGCCTGGGTCAGGGTTGCGAGGGAGGTCTTGCGGTAGTCCACCACGTTCACCGATACCTGGGCCATCTTCAGCTCTTCGAGCATGAAGCCCATGGCGCGGATGCCAGGGAACCCGCCGTCCCGTTCGCGGATCTCCTTGGCGATGGCCTTGGCGACGGACACGTCCTCGGTTCTGAGGTTGAGGTTGAACGCGATAAGGAAGGGCCGCGCTCCCACGGCCGTGGCCCCGGCAGTGGGATGGATGGCCGTGGGTCCGAAGTCGGGATCCCTCTCGGGGTCCTTCCCAATGAGGTCCCTCAAGCCTTCGAACTCTCCCTTGCGGACCGCCGGGAGGTTCTGGCGTTCCGGGCGCGTGGCGGCGGATTCGTACAGGAAGACGGGGATGCCGAGCTCCTCACCGATCCGCTTGCCCACCATCCGGGCCAGTTCGACGGCGTCCTCCATGGAGGCGCCCTCGAGGGGGACGAAGGGGATGACGTCCGTGGCGCCCATGCGCGGGTGGGCCCCCTTGTGATGGTTGAGATCGATGAGCCGCGAGGCGCGCTTGGCCGCCTGAAACGCTCCCTCGGCGCAGGCCTCGGCCGTGCCAACGAACGTCAGGACGCTCCTGTTGTGGTCCCCGTCCATCTCAAGGTCCAGGACGAGGGCGCCGGGCACGCCTCGGACCGCTTTCACGATCTCCTCCACGAGTGCCCGGTCGCGGCCCTCGGAGAAGTTGGGAACACATTCGAAGAAGCCTTTCATGGTCCACTCCGCTCTGGCAGGCTGCCTGGATGAAGCGCGCCGCGGGCACGCGGCGCACGGGGTCGTCGTCCCGGCCTCCCCCGAGGCCGGAAAATCTATGATAGCAAGAGGCGGGGCCTCAGTCACGCCGGCCGCGCGGCAAGCGCGCGGCGGGGTGAAGGACGACTCTCGGAATCGCCTGAAGCTGGGGATCAGGCGGAGCGGGGAGAAACCCGGGATTCAAACTGGGCACTGGGCATGCCAAAGAGGTAGCCCTGGCCGAGGGGGACGCCCAGTTCCTTGAGCATGCCCAGCTCTCTCGATGTCTGGATCCCCTCCGCGATGACCTGCGCGCTCACCTTCTGAGCCAGCACGAGGAGCGAGGCGATGAGTTCCTGCTTCAGGAGATTGTCTTCCACTCCACGTACCAGCGACTGGTCCACCTTCAAATAGAGGGGGCGCACGTGGGTGATGGTCTGGATGGAGGAGTACCCCGTGCCCACGTCGTCGATGGCCACCCGGTAACCCAGCTTCGTGTGGGTCTTCATGGTGGCCTCGAAGTGATCGTAATCTTCGATGGGGTACCGCTCGGTGAGCTCCCACACGATATCCGCGGGCGATATGCCGTGGCGCGCCATGAGCTCTGGCGCCGTGCCGTCCATGAACTCCGGGTCGTCCAGGGTGCTGGGGAGGGTGTTGATGAAGAGGCGGCTGTCCGCAGGACGGCCCGTGGCCGAAGCAATGGCCGTGAGCTTGCACTGACGGTCCAGGTCCCAGCTCAGGCGCGACTCCCTGGCGAAGGCGAAGAGGGACTCGGGGGATTCGTAGATCGTGCCCACGGGACCCCGGGTGAGAGCCTCATAGCCCACGGCCACGTAATCGCGCAAGTCGACGATGGGGTGAAAGACCGTCGAGAGGCCGTGCTCCACCAGAATCTGTCTGATCTCGAGTTCCCTCAGGACGCGCTCCGTTTCGTCTTGGCGCTGCGCGCCCGACGCGGCCTCGTCCACCACCCTGTGCACGAGCCGCTCGAACCGCAGGAAGGGGTTGTACTGGAGGACGGCGTACCCCATGTTGAGGGTGAGCCCCTTTAGGCCCTTTCGCGACAGCTCCGAATCCAGGCAGGCGTACAGCTCCGCCGCCACCTCTTGCAGAGAGGGCACGGGAGCTACAGCCAGGAGGTCGTGGGGGACGAATACACAGAACTCGTTGTCGAACACGCTTCGCATGGTGGGTAGCAATGAGCCGCCGAAGCGGGTCCTGTTCACCGTCTCGATTTCCCGGGCGGAGCATTTCAGGATCTCTTCGTACCGCTCGAACCCGAAGACGGCCTCTACCCGCTCGAGATCCGAGAGCTGGAGGAGAACGACGCCCAGAAATCGGTCTTGCGTCATCTGCTTGAGCTTGTCAAACGTGGCTTGATAGGCGGGCAAGCGCGTGGTGCTGTCGTAGAGGGACGCTTTCAAGGCGACGATTTCGTTCTCGATGCTTTTCTGGTCGCGGGTGTTCAAAGGAGGTCCCCCCCGGACGGTTATTATAGCCAAGTGACTTTAAAGATGCAAACAAACCGTGCGTCGCGTTCACACCAAGGTGCGGTTCAGCGCAATTCTTAACTATAATTAAATTAATTTTAAAGCCGAATTGGCACTTCTTTAAAATGAGAACAGAGTATGCATTTTGCGAATATTTACAGGCCGAGTTCCTTGGCCTTGCCTGCCAGGGCGTCGCGGACGAAAGTGATGTGTTCGAGGAGATCCAGCCCGAGATCCTGCACTCCGTTGAGGATGTCCTCCCTGTTCACTCCCCGGGCGAAGGACTTGTCCTTCAACTTCTTCTTGGCGCTCTCGGGCCTCACGCTGGCGATCTTCTTGTCGGGCTGCACGTAAGCGCAGGCGAAGAGGAACCCCGTCAGTTCGTCGCAGGCGAACAGTGATTTGGCCAGGAGGGTTTCCCGCCGTACGCCCGTGTACTCGGCATGCCCGAGGATGGCCGTGACCATCTCCTCCGGATAGCCGGCCGCCAGCAGCAACTCCCCTCCCTTGGTGGGGTGGTCGGGGGCCTGGGGATACCGCTCGTAGTCGAAATCGTGGAGCAGCCCGGTGAGGTCCCAGAGTTCCGCGTCCTGGCCGTATTTCCCCGCCATGGCCCGCATGGCCGTCTCCCCTCCCAGTGCGTGCCTCCTCAGGGCTTCCGACTGCGTCCACTCGCGGAGAAGGTTCCATGCAGCTTGCCGGTCCAACATGCTCGTCTCCTCTCGCGTGGGGCATCCATCGGAACCGCCCCCGTCCACAAACGCCAAGAGGGGGACACGCCCCCTCTCGGAACCTCTGGTGGACGGTAAGGGATTCGAACCCTCGGCCTCCGCGTTGCGAACGCGGCGCTCTCCCAGCTGAGCTAACCGCCCGAATGCTAAGTAT
>JAKAJA010000264.1 GCA_021814085.1 Acidobacteriota bacterium
GTCCAGGACCTCGCGGCACGTCTCCGCCCACGCCCCCGGCGCGGCGGTCAGAGCCATGCAGTAGGCCGGCCCGTCCCCCGTCATTCCCTTCCGGCAGATGCACGGCAGGCGCACGACGCTTGTGATCACCGTGGAGAGGAGGATCCGCAGATCCTCCATGGGGACCACCTGCCCGTGATGGTTCCGGCCCAAGTCCCAGGACGTGTACTTATTTACGAGCCAGCGGACCGCCGGCGGTGATTTCTGGAACCGGTGGATCATGCCCTCGAATTTCGGAGCCTCCTCCAAGGCGGTTTTCGCAACCTGGTTCAACGTCTTTCGGACCTTCGGATGGCGGGCGAGCTCCTCCGAGTAGTTCCGCGCCTGCAGGTACCACGTCTTCCCCGCTCCGTGCTTGTGACAGAAGGTACACATGGATCACCTCAAAGAATTCTCCCGATGAAGTATTGGGCGCCCTGTGGCCGGGTGCAAGGAGGAAGAGAGAGTCAGGGGGCAGAGGGCAGGAGTCAGGCGTGAAGGGGAAACACACATAAGAGAAAGTTCTGAGTTATGAGTTTTAAGTTAAAGGATAAAGGCCAAAGGACATCTCCTGCTCGCGTCTTGCGTCTCGCGTCTTGAATATCGAGTCTCGCGCCTTGCATCTAGCATCCTGTCTTTCCAATGCGCCATTCACCTTTCCTCGGCGCCCATTCTATAATCCCCGCATGGTGAAGCTTGAGGACTTCGAGGGCGTGACTGTCGGCAGGATGAGGGCGAGGTTCCTCACGATCTCACTCCCCTACTTCCTCTACTTCGTGGACGGCCTCCTCATCGACACGGGTCCCCACTCCCTGCGCCGCGACCTGGAACCCCTGCTCTCGGGGCTGCCCATCGAGCAGGTTGCCCTCACGCACATCCACGAGGACCACTGCGGCCTCGCCGCCTTTCTCGCCGCCAAAGGAGTGCCGATCCGTTGCCTCGCCGATTCGGTGGAGGAGGCCGCGCGGGAGCCTCGCCTGCCCCTCTACCGCCGCCTCGTCTGGGGCAGGCGCCCGGCATTCCCCGCCGGCCCCCTTCCGGAGACGCTGCGGACCCCTCACCACGAGTTCAAGGTCGTGCGAGCCCCCGGCCATACGCCGCGCCACGTGCTCTTCCACGAGGCCTCGCGCGGCTGGCTCTTCACGGGGGATTTCTTCTTGACTGCCCGTCCGAGGCTCGTTTTCTGCGAAGAGGACCTGGGCGCCACGCTGGATACGCTCAAGCGGATCGAGGAACTGGAAGTGCGGGTCCTCTTCGACGCCCACTCGGGGCCGCTTCCCGACGGTGCGCGCCTCCTCGCCCGGAAGCGCGTTTACCTGGAGGAACTGGGAAGCCGAGTGGCCGATCTGCGCGCCCAGGGCTTGGACGACCGTGCCATCGACAGGCGCCTCTTCCCCAAACGGCCCCTCATCAGCCGCTTCTCGCGGGGCGAGTGGGCCTCCCTCCACATGGTCCGAACGGCGCGCGCGCCAGAGAATCCTCTCGGCAAGGCGGAATGAGGCCAGCCCGCTATATACTTCCTCCATAACCCCCAAAGGCCGCCTCGCCGAGTTAAGTGATACCAGGTCCCGAATGGTCAGCCGTAAGAATAGTATCTTTGCAGACACACCGTGTATCGTCTACGACACAGTGACCCTTGAAAATGGTCGCGAACGGGAATAAAGGTTTGAGCGTTAGCCGAAGTTGGTGAGCCTGTCAGGGGGGAACGCCGTGTGTGCCATTGAGAGAAATCTTTGTATGAACCGATTGAAGATTGACATCTCCGGACAGCTCCAGGTGGACGTCTTCCTGGATGGAGCCGGTCCGTGGACAGTGGGTTCCAGTCTGGATTGCCATATCCCGATCCGGGGCCGGGGCATCTCCCGCAAACACGTCGAACTCCAGCGCATCGAAGGTAAGATGCGATTCAAGGATCTGGGGAGCACGAACGGGACCTTCCGTGCCGAAGAAAAGGTCGAGGAGGGCGTCCTCCGGGAGGGGGACGTGCTGCGGGTCGGAAGCGCCTTGTTGCGACTGGCTGATACGGCGACGGAACGGGTCTTCATGAAGCCCCTTCCAGACAACCTCCGCCTCGTGAGCCTGACCTCGCTCAATCTCCTCAGGGCCCTCGATGCAGAGGGCGATCCCCGCCGAGAGTTCACCATGGAAGACGTGGCTCATCTGGTGGGAACCTTCCTCGCCGAAGGGAAGGCCGGCCTGGAGTGGGCCATGCTGTGCGGTTTCCTTCAGGAGTCTCTACGGTGCAAGGGTGTCGTCTGCTACGAAAGGCTGGGAGACAACTTCGTCCTGAAGGCCAGTGACGGGTCGTTCCCGACGGACATGATCCACCCGGGTCTGGCCCAGCAGGTGGCGGCCCTGCCGTCCATGGGGGCGTTCCGGCTGGAAGGGCCGTCCGAAACCATGCATCTAATCTCCATCCCTATCACCTACGATCAGCGGAAGGTCTCATTTCTGGGCGTTTCCTCGGAGGAGGCCAACCCGCTTTTGCGGCACCAGGAGATCCTCCCTGTCGTCTTCGTCCTTTGCAGGCTCGTCCTCCGTTGGGCGGAGGAGCTTCGCCAGAGGGACGACACGGTGGGAGACCTCAAAGCCCGCATCCGTCAGGTCGAATCAGGACTCAGCGCGAGCGCCGAGTCGCTCGAACCGATCATCGGCAAGTCTCTCGCTCTCACGAGGGAGATCGAGACGGCGAGCCAGGCGGCCCCTACGGACCTGTCCGTCTTGTTGTCGGGCCCAAAAGGCTCTGGAAAGGAGCTCTTCGCGCACCGCATCCACCGCCTGTCCAAACACGCCGCGGGCCCCTTCGTCCCCCTCAGCTGTGCCTCCGTCCCGGAGACACAGATGGAAAGCGAGCTTTTCGGCGTGGAAGGGGACAACAACGGGGGTGGCAATAATAGCCGCGAAGGCTTCTTCGAGAAAGCCGGCGGCGGGACCCTATTCATCGAGGAGATCGCGGACCTGCCCGTCATGCTCCAGCACAAGATTCTTCGCGTCTTGCAGGAGAAGCACGCGGTGCCTCTCGGTGGCACGCGGGCGCGCCCCGTGAACGTGCGCATCGTGGCGGCCACCGATCAAAACCCACTGGAGCTCATGGCGGCGGGGAAGCTCCGCGAGGACCTCTATTACCGTCTGGCGGAGGTGGTCATCCACGTGCCGCCACTGCGCGAACGCGGGGAGGACATCCTCCTTCTCGCCAACTATTTTATCCAGGTGGCCAACCGCGAGTTCGGCAAGCGGGTGCGGGGATTCGAGGAGGGCGCCGTCCAGGCCC
This sequence comes from Acidobacteriota bacterium, assembly GCA_021814085.1. Taxonomy (GTDB): domain Bacteria; phylum Acidobacteriota; class UBA4820; order UBA4820; family DSQY01; genus JAKAJA01. The sequence goes on from JAKAJA010000264.1 coordinate 3,290, forward strand.
TCAGGCGCTACACCTGGCCGGGAAACGTGCGCCAGCTCCAGGCCCTGGTCAAGCACCTCGTCCTCATGAGCCAGGAGAGGTCCCTCTCGGAGGCGGCGGTGGAGGCCGTCCTGGAACGCGCCCACCCCGGCGGGGGCCGCGCGTCGGGGGCCCAGTGGGATCTGCCCTGGGAGGAGGCGTACGCCGCGTTCGAGGAAGAGTACTTCCGGCGCCGCCTCGCCAGCCACAGGGGCTCCGTCACGCGCCTCGCCAAGGACGTGGGGATCACGCGGCCCAACCTCTACATCAAGATGAAGAAGTGGGGGCTGAGGCCAGGGAGCGATTGATCCGGGCACCTCCTGCCCCGAAAACTAGAACTTCAGTCCTGGCCGCCAGCTCTTGGGGGCCAATCGGTAGGCCTCGTCCTGAAGCGCCCTTGCCACCGCCGCATCGCCCGCGTCTCGGTGGACGCGGGCCGCTCGTGCGAGGGTGAAGGGAAGGAGAGCCCGGGCCTCCACGCTCACGCGCGCCTCCGCCCGCTTTCTGGCGAGGAGGGAGTCCATCTCGGACCCCACCTGCGCCGACCGGTCGCCCTCGCAGTACCTAAGCCATAATCCCATCTCATCTTCGGAAAGGTGCTGAGCCGGAAAGGTTGCATCGAGCTCCCCCATGATCTTCCGGGCCTTCGCGAGTTGGCCGCGCCGGCACAGGGCGTCCATGTACCAGAGGCCCAAGTTGGGTTGACGGGTCCGGGCATCGCTGCGGT
>JAKAJA010000265.1 GCA_021814085.1 Acidobacteriota bacterium
AAGGACGGCTACCAGATCCGCGATTGGAGCTTCACGGGGACCGTGGACCCGGAAGGGAACGTGGAGATACGGGGGATTCCCGAGGAGCAGCTGGACCTGCTCAACGTGGGCAAGTGGCAGAAGATCAAGTCCTGGTCTCCCCTGCCTCCGGACGGTCCGGGGGCGGCCATGCGCGGGCCCTTCCACATGACCCTCACGGTGGAGGAGAACACCCAGCCCGTGATCCACGTGGACCAGTGGCTCGACCTCGGCGACAAGCTCATCCGCCGCGTCCACTACCAGGCCCGGATCCTGAGGACCGACGACCACCTCACCCCCGACTGCAAATACGAGGCGCCCAAGAAGCCCAAGTGTCCCCACCGGGAGTACCTGAAGACCAAGATCAAGTACGGACAGAAGAACGGTGTCACGGTCGAGGCCGCCAAGGACCTTGGCACGGGCGAGGTGACGACCAAGGTGGGCGGCAGCGCCGGCAATGTCGAAGCGGGGCTGGACAGCAAGGGCACCGTGTCGGTTGACGGAAGCTATGGCTACGCCACGGGCTCGACCAAGGTGAACATCAACGACGGCTCTTACCAGATCTCCGTCGGTGTGGGAGTGGACACGGAGAGGTTGGCGCCCAAGGGCTTCCCCGCGAAGATCAAAGAGAAGCTCGAGCTGACCTACGACAGCAAGTGCGGCTGGGGCATCAAGGGGACCATCGGCGGCGGGGCTTTCGGCGGCTCGGCTGCGGTAGAGGGATGCGTCTTTCTCACGAAGGGGCCGTGACGGCCCCCGGCGGGGAATGAGGCCGGTCCTTGTTCGGTCATGGTTCAAGGGCAGGGTCCGCCGCCTGAGGCTTCCCATCAGAGCGCGATCGGCACGGGAGTCGGAATGAGGCGGCTGAGGCGAATCCTCCTGTGGGGCACCCTTGCCCTGGTCCTCCTCGTCGCATTGGCAGCCCACCTCGCCTTGAACACCTCCCTCTCGGAGCGCCTTGCCGAGCACTTCCTTACGGAAGCCCTGAAGAGAGGCGGGGGCGCCATGGCCATCGCCTCCCGGAAAGGGTCCCTGGCCGGGGGGCTCGACCTGCAGGGGGTCGAGGTGACCCTGCCGCCCACCCTGCACTTCACGGCGCGCCGAGTTCACCTGCGGCTGTCTCGCTCCGCGCTCCTCTCGGGAACCCTTCTCGTGGAAGACCTGACACTCAAAGACCCACGGGTGGAGATTCTCGTGCCCAAGGCCGGCGAGGCAGGGCGCGGGAAAGAACCGCCGCCCTCGTGGCTCCGCATCTACGCCCCCAGGATCTCCATCACCGGAGGAGAGGTGGTCCTAAGGAATGCGGGGAACACGCCCGAGAAGTCCCAGGTCTGGTCTGGAATCACCCTCCGGGGGGACGGCACCTGGTTTATGCAGCGCCTCTCCCTCCGCCTCGCCTCCCTGCGGGTTTCGCCGCCCGCACCCCTCCCATCGCCCATCAGCGCCTCGGGAGTTGTGGAGGTCACGGCGGGCGGTTCGGGCCGTGCTGACGTGGCGGTGACCGCGCCCAGATCTTCGGTGAAGATGCGGGGGGGATGGAAGTATTCAGGAGAGGCGCTCTCCTATCACGCCAGTTCATCCTTCGATGTCCTGGCCCTCCGCGAGGTTGCCTTCGGTTGGCCGAGCGCCCCCGATCTCGTCCTCGGAGGACATGCCAAGGTGGAGGGCGATGGGCACGGGGTCACCTGCGTGGGCGAGGTTGCGTCGGAAGCCCTCGGACCCGTCACCCTGACGGCACGGGCCCAATTCGTGAGCGGTGGCGCGGACCTCTCCGGGACCCTGCGGACGGCAGGTGCGACCCTGTCGCCCTTCTGGAAGACGCCCCGCGGCAGGGAGGCCAAGGTCTCGGGCGAGGGCGCGTGGTCTCTCCGCTTCAGAGGAGGCGAGCCTCCGAAGTGGGAGGCTCGGGCCGATCTCGGGCCCTCGTCCGTCTGGGGGATTCTCCTGGACTCGGCTCTCCTCAAAGGGTCCGGCACGTCGGAGGAGATCGAGGTGAAAGGGGAGTGGGCCGCGGCGCTCACCGGGCGGGGCCGCGGGTGGGCCCGCGTCCACCGCGCCAGCGGCACATGGGAGGCCGAGGTTTCGTCCTCGGGAGTGCGCGTGTTCGACCTCCTCCGCCAGCTGGGCCTCGATGTGCCCCTGCCCTCCGCCGTCCATCCTCCGGATGGACCGTGGGACGTGTCGCGGATCGCCATGTCGGGAACCGCGGGGGCGTTGTCTCTCGATGCGAACGGCTCGGACCCCGCGGGCGCCAAATGGACCTTCGCCCTGGACCCCATGGGCGACCACTTTACCGGTTGTTCCATCGGGTTCGAGGGCATGGACCCATCGGCGTTCGATATCCTTCCGGGCAAACCGGGGCGCTTCACGGGCAGTGCGCGATACGCGGCATCGGGGCCGACCTCGGGGGAACTGGAGGTCCAGATCTCTCGTGGGGAATGGGCGGGCGCTGCACTCCAGCCCATGGCCGCACGGCTTGGGTTCGCACCAGGGGTCGTGACCCTGGCCCCCCTGGATGTCAGGACGAATCTGGGCGAGGTCAAGCTCTCGGGGTCGCTCTTCAAGGACGGACGCATCGAGGGCCCACTCCAGCTGGTCATCCCCGACGTATCCAAACTCCAACCCCTCCTCGGGCGCGCCGTCCCCTCGGGCACGCTGAAGGCAACCTTGGATCTCGGTGGGAAGCTCTCCAGTCCGAGGGTTCGGGGAGAGATCGCCTTGACCGACGCGCGCTGGGGTCAGGTCTTGCTTAAGGAGGGGAAAATCAAGGGGCTGTGGGACCCCGCCGGAGAGGGCTCGAACCTGAGCGTCGGCTGGACGGGGCTCGATGTGGCCGGACAGGCGTTGGGTGCCGGGGACCTCAAGCTCTCCGGAAAGGCCGAATCCCTCCACGCCGAGCTGGACGCCGAAGCGGGCGCCGACCGGCGGCTCGCCCTCCGCGCCTGGGGAAGGGCGGGGAGAGACGGACTCGATCTGGACGTGAAGGAAGGACACATCGAGGCCCTCGGCCGGCGCTTCGACCAGGAAGGACAGGCACGCCTGAAGGTAGACCGCGAGGAGATTTCCTGGTCCGGCTTCACCATCGCGCGGAAGGAAGGCCGGCTCTCCACCGCGGGAAGAATCGGGATGGAGGGCCCCATGGCCACGGCGCCCATCTCGGGAACCCTTGCGGCAAAGCACTTTCCCCTGGCCCTCCTCCCCATCCCCAGCACGGCCGGGAAGGTGTCAGGCTTCGTCAACGCCGACCTGAGCTGGTCAGGGCGGGTGGACAAGCCGGTCCTCCACGGGAGCGCCGAACTCGTGGAGGGGGCCTACCGCTACGCCGACAGCGACCGCGTCATCATGCCCATCACCGCTTCTTTCCGGGCCGAGGGGGACCGCCTCACCCTTGCCGCGCTGCGGGCCACCACCCCGGAGGGGGGTGACGCGACCGGCACGGGGTTCGTCCGGTTCGAGGGTTTCTGGCCCGAGGAGTTCAGGTTCGAGGCCAAGGGCACGGACTTCCCCTTCATCATCGGCCGCGACATGGACGGGGTGGCGGACTTCACGGCCGTCGTCCGGGGCACGCTCGCCGAACCTTTCCTCGAGGGCACGGCGCACGTCAAGAATGGGCGCATCCAACTCCCGGAGATGGAGCGCAGGAAGGCCCTTCCCGAGAGCGTGCGGTTCGTCAACGCCCCCCCCGGTTCGCCCTACGCCCAACCGCCCCAGACGGGCCCATCCCTCGTGGGTCCCCTCCGGGGATCGGTGAAACTCGATAGTTCGGGGGGGCTCTGGATCTCCAGCAAAAACCTCCTGGCGGAGCTGGGCGGGGCCCTCACGGTCCGGTTCACGCCCAGAGGTCCTGCCGTGGGCGGCTCGCTGGAAATTCTCCAGGGGCGCTTCTTCTTCGAGGGGAAGAAGTTCGAGCTGCACGACTCCCGGGTCTCCTTCGACGGGACCACCAGCCTCACGCCGTACCTCAACATCGTGGCCCTTTACCGCGTCCAGGACACGGACGTGGAGGTCCATCT
>JAKAJA010000266.1 GCA_021814085.1 Acidobacteriota bacterium
GGGGCAGCGAAAGAAGAATGAACGCCATCGAAGAAGAGGCGGCAAACCTTAGAAAGGGCGTCTCAATTTCTCGTGGACGCGTGGACGCGTGGACGCCTGGGCTCGTTCTCGTGGGCGCGTGGGCTCATGGGCTCTGTTGCCTAATGGCACAACCCTCCTTACCAAGACAGCCCGCACATGAAAAAAGATGGCGCGCCAAATTGGCGCGCCATCTTGGCCCTGCTTGCGAGAGAGGTCAGTCGGCCTTGAAGTAGAGGTAGGTGCCGCCCTGGCCATCCTGGACGTAGATGCTCACGGGCTCTCCGGACTTGACGCTCGCCGCGGCCTTTTTGAAGTCCTCCACGTTCTTCACGGGCTGGCCGTTCAGTTCAGAGATGACCAACCCCTCGCGGATGCCTTTGGAGAAGGCGTTGGACTTGGGCTCGACGCTGACTACGACGACGCCGCTGATGTCGTCGGGGATGCGGTACATGGAGCGGACCTGCTGGGTCAGGTTCTGGACCCTGATGCCCAGCTGGGTCTCCTTGCCCTCGGATTGCTTCTGGTTGGAGCCGCCTTCATCCGCGGTCAAGCTCTTGCCTCTGTCGCCGAGGGTCACGCGGTAGGTCTTCCTGTCGCCACCCTTGAGCACGACCAGAGAGACGGCCTTGCCCGGGGGCATTCCGGCGATCTTGCGCACCACGTCCTGGCTGCCCTTGATTTTGACGCCGTCGATTTCGAGGATGATGTCGCCCTTCAGCAGTCCCGCCTTGGCCGACGGGGAGTTATCGGTGACGTTTTGGATGAGCGCCCCGCCGTCGACCGTGACGCCGAACTTGCTCTTGTAGTAGCTCCTCGCGTCAGGGTCCACGGAGGCCACCGCAACGCCCAGCCAGCCGCGGGCCACCTTGCCCGTGGTCTTGAGCTGCTCGAGCTCGCCGCGGACCAGGTTGATGGGGATGGCGAAGCCGATGCCCTCCACCATGCGGCCCATGTAGTCGTTGCGGGTGATGGCCGTATTGATGCCGACGACCTCGCCGCGAGCGTTCACGAGGGGGCCGCCGGAGTTGCCGAAGTTGATGGCCGCGTCCGTCTGGAGGAAGTCGTCGAGTGAGCTGTTGGAGATGCGGCGCCCCTTGGCGGAGATGACCCCCACGGTGACGGTGTGGTTGTAGTTGAGCGGGTTGCCCACGGCCATGACCCAATCGCCCTGGCGGATGGCGTCGCTGTCGCCCAGGGGCAGGGTGGGCAGGCCCGTTGCATCCACCTTGATCAGGGCCACGTCCGTCTCCTTGTCCGTGCCCACGATCTTGGCCGGGAGTTCGCGGTCGTCGTTCAGTTTCACCGTCACCTTGGTGGCGCTGTCCACCACGTGGTTGTTGGTGAGGATGTAACCGTCGGAGCTGTAAATGAAGCCGGAACCACCGGCCTCCTGAACGGGCTTCTGGCCGCGGGGCATCCCGGGGTGGGGTCTGCCGAAGAAGAACTCGAAGGGGTCCTGGGGCATCCCGGGGGACTGATCCTGGTTGTCATCGCCGCCTTCGCTGGCCTTGTCGCCCACGCTGATGGCCGTGATGCTCACCACGGCGGGGTTCACCTTCTCCGCGATGTCGGCGAAGGAGGGTGAGCCGACGAGGCCCGGCGCCCCGGCGGGGGGCATTGCGGCGGGGCTCGCCGTGACGGCGCGGGCCACGGGGGCGCTCACGTCCCTGAGCTGGGCCACCCCGAAGCCCACGAGGAAGAGCAGGCTTCCGAGGCCGATGACCATGAGAGCTTTTGCGAATTTCATTGGGTGCTCCTTTCGTCTTCTTATTGGATACGATATTCCTTCAGCTTTCTGTGGAGGGTTCGAACGCCTATGCCCAGCACTCGCGCGGCTTGGGTCTTGTTGCCGGCGTTTTCCTGCAGGGCCCGGAAGATGGCCTGGCGCTCCATCTCGTCGAGGGCCTGGATGGATTCGGTGGGACGGAAAGTGAGGCGGGCCCCCGGGGCCGCCGCCGCGGGGACGAATCCGGGGCTCGGCTTGAAATCGTGGGGGAGGTGGGCCGCCCGCAGTTCGTCCTCGGCGGAGAAGATGACCATCCGCTCCACGAGATTGCGCAGCTCGCGGACGTTGCCGGGCCATGCGTAGGCAGTGAGGAGGCTCAAGACCTCGGGGCTGACCCCCGTCACCTGCTTCCCGTGCTCGCGGTTGAACTGGGCGATGAAGGCCTGGACCAGGAGGGGGATGTCCTCGATGCGCTCCCTCAGCGGCGGTATGCGGATCTCCACCACCTTGAGCCTGTACATGAGGTCCTCACGGAACTTGCCCTCCGCCACCATCTGGGGAAGGTCCCTGTGGGTCGCCGTGAGGATGCGCACGTCCACGGGGATGGGCTGCGTTCCGCCCACCCGCGTCACCACACGCTCCTCGAGGACGCGCAGGAGCTTGGCCTGCAGGTCGAGTGTGAGCTCGCCGATCTCGTCCAGGAAAAGGGTACCCCCCGTGGCCTGCTCGAACTTGCCCTGGTGGACCTTCTCGGCCCCCGTAAAGGAGCCCCGCTCGTGGCCGAAGAGCTCGCTCTCCATGAGGTTGGAGGGGATGGCGGCGCAGTTGATGGGGAGGAAACGGGCGCGCTTCCGGTCGGAGTTCTGGTGGATGGCGTTGGCGATGAGTTCTTTCCCCGTGCCTGACTCGCCCTGGATGAGGACCGTCACGCGGGTGGGGGCCACCATGCGGATCTGCTGGAAGAGCTCGCGCATGGGGCGGGCGTTGCCGATGATGTGCTCGAAGCCGAAGCGCTCGTCCAGCCTGGCCTTCAGCTCGTCCACCTCGTTGCGGAGGCGGCGCTTCTCCACGAGGGCCTGGACCCGGCGCCTCAGCTCGTAGAGGTCCACGGGCTTGGCGAGGTAGTCGTCGGCGCCCACCTTCATGGCCTGCACCGCCGATTCCACGGAGCCGAATGCGGTGATGAGGAGGACCGCCACGGAGGGCTCGCTCTCCTTCACGCGCTTCAGGACTTCCATGCCATCCATGCCGGGCATGCGGAGATCCGTCAGGACGAGGTCGATCGCGTCGTGGGTGCCGAAATAGGCCATCCCTTCGCGGGGGTCCTGGAAACCTTTCACGTCGTAGCCCACCTTCTCGAGGGCCTTGGTGAGGCTGCGGAGGTTTTCAGCCTCATCCTCCAGTACTAGAACGGAACCCTGTGCCATTTTGGCGCACCTCCATGCCAGAATATAGCCTAGAAGCAAGGGAGGTGCCAAGGTGATGGAGGGGGCGGCAGAGATGTCGAATGTGGAATGTGAAATGTCGAATGTCGAAGGCGAGCCGGCAGCGGACGAACCAGGCTTAATTCCTACATTGAACATTCACCATTCGCCATCCGACATCCTCAAATAAACCCTCTGCACTTGGGTGACCCGCAGCGGCAGGGGTGGGCGGGGCCCTCCTCGAAGTCGTAGTCGTAGGTGATCTCCTGGCCGGAGGCGATATCCCTGATGGCCATGATGAAGGCCACCCTCCCCTCGGTGAAGACCTCGCTGTTGGGATCGCAGGAGTGGTTCGCGTACCGCCCCGGTTGGTCCACGTTTTGGGCGTCCAGGAAGAGGTCCTCGTCTACGTAGAGGATGTACGGGCTGTAGTCCGGGGTGCCAGGGACGTCCCTGCGCCTCGCCGTGGCCAGGTCGATGTATTCGCCCAGATAGTCCACGAGGCGGGTGCCCTTGGGAATGAAGGCGGTGGCGTAGAGCCCCCGGCCGTGGATGGGAGACTCCTTCACCTCGATGAGGGGCGCGTCCACGGCGGCTACTTGATGAGGGCCTTGAGGGCCGTCCAGTTGACCTTCTCAAGGATGGCCTTGGCGCGGGCCTGGTCCGCCTCCACGCGCACCCTCACCGTGACCACGGAGCAGGAGGGACCGTTCAGGGGCGGGAGCTGGAACCGGGTGCTCGAGCCGTCTTTGGAGGTCTGCCACGGGCCGAGGAAGACCCACGTGGCGCCCTGGTCGCCGCTCGACCCCTTCACCCTGTAGCCCGTGATGCCGGGCGCTAGCGTCTCCTGCCC
>JAKAJA010000267.1 GCA_021814085.1 Acidobacteriota bacterium
GTCGAGCCGCGCCGCGAAATCGCGCAATCGTCCCAGGGCAGCCTTCGCCGCGTCCAGGGTGTCGGGGCTGAAGTTGAGCCGCTTGCGGTAGGGCACGGACAGGAGGAGATAGCGGATGGCCATGGGGTCGTGGCTCTCGGCCAATAGGTCCCTGAGCGTGAAGAAGTTGCCCAGGGACTTGCTCATCTTCTCGCCCGTGATGAACAGGTGCTCCACGTGCATCCAGTGCCGCGCTGGGGCCTTGCCCGTGGCGCCGCGGCTTTGGGCGATCTCGTTCTCGTGGTGGGGGAACACGAGGTCTACCCCTCCGGAATGGAGGTCGAAGACGTCCCCCAGGTACTTGGCGCTCATGGCGGAGCACTCCAGGTGCCAGCCGGGCCGCCCGGGGCCCCAGGGGCTCTCCCAGCTCGGTTCCCCCTCCTTAGCCCCCTTCCAGAGGACGAAGTCCTTGGCCGACTCCTTGTCGTAGTTGTCGCTGTCCACCCTGGCGCCGTCCAGGTTCCCGCTCAGGTCCACGGTGCAGAGGGCGCCGTACTCCGGCAGGCTCGCCACGCGGAAGTAGACGGAGCCCTGGCTCACGTACGTGTGGCCGTTTTTCTCCATCTGGCCCACGAGGGCGAGCATCTCGGGAATGTGCTCCGTGGCCCTCGGGTACTCGTTGGCGGGGAGGCAGTTGAGGGCGGCCATGTCCTCGAAGAAGAGGGCAGCGTACTTGTCCGTGAGGTCCCTCAGGGAGACGCCCTCGCGCTGGGAGCGGGCGATGGTACGGTCATCGATGTCCGTGAGGTTCTTCACGTGGTGGACGGAGAATCCCTCCCAGAGGAGGACGCGCTTGAAGAGGTCCTCCGCGCAGAAGGTGCGGAAATTCCCGATGTGGGCCACGTCGTACACCGTGGGGCCGCAGGTGTACATGCGCACCTTGCCCGGCTCCAGGGTCTCGAAGGGGTCCACGCGTCTGGTGAGGGTGTTGTAGAGGTGGATCACGGGGCACCGAAGGTCCGGCCCACCACCGGCACTAGCGCGCGCAGGTCGGCGCTCAGCCTGATGAGGTCCTCGGGGAGGATGGCCTGGGGACCGTCGGAGAGGGCGCCGGCGGGATCGGGATGGACCTCCAGGAGGAGGCCGTCGGCCCCGGAGACGGCCGCGGCGCGCGCCATGGGGAGCACGAGCCGGCTCTGCCCCGTGGCGTGGGACGGGTCCACGAGGACGGGCAGGTGGGTCATCTCCTTCAGGAGGACGACGCTGGCCAGGTCCAGGCTGTTGCGCAGGGACGGGTCGAAGGAGCGTATGCCGCGCTCGCAGAGGATCACGTCGGAGTTCCCCCCGGAGAGGATGTACTCGGCGGCCAGGAGGAACTCCTCCCGGGTGGCCGCGAGGCCACGCTTGAGGAGGACGGGCTTGCGGATCCCTCCGAGGGCCTTGAGGAGCGGGAAGTTCTGCATGTTCCGGCTGCCCACCTGGAGGATGTCGGCGAACTCCGCCACCATGGGCAGGTCTTCCCGGTCCAGGACCTCGCTCATCATGAGGAGGCCGTGCCGGTCGGCCGCCCCCCTGTGGATCTCCAAACCTTCCCGCCCGAGCCCCTGGAAGGAATAGGGGCTCGTCCGCGGTTTGAAGGAGCCCCCCCGCAGGATCTTGCCCCCCGCGGCGGCCACGGCAGTGGCGCAGGCCTCCATCTGGCCCGGCCCTTCCACGGCGCAGGGCCCCGCCGCGAGGAGGAACTCTCCGCCGCCCGCGGTCACCCCACCCACGTGGATCACGGACCCCGCCGGATGCATCTCCCGGGAGGCGTGGACGAACTCGGTGGCGGAGGGAAGGGCGCGCGCGACGCCGGGAAGCGACTCCAGTTGCTCTGGAGTCAGTCCGGAAGGGTTGGCGGTGACCACCAGGACGTCGCCCCGGGGGCCCGGCTCGCGGCGGTGGGCGACGCCGCGCCCGGCGAGATGGGCCTCGAGGGCCTCCCGCTCCGCCTGTCTGATTCCGGGATCCAAGACGATGATCACGACGTCTCCTTTCGAATCCTTGGCAGGTTGCTGAAAAACTCCCGTAGGTCGCGAGTTTCTCAGCCGCCTTCCAGGGTCCGAACGGATATGGTAGCTTCAAGGGCCGGCCCGGTGCAACACCGCTGGTTTGAATATCCGGCGCCGCGCGTTGCACGAGAGCCCCACCTGTCCTATGCTGGGCCCTATGCGCAAGCAGGTCCTAGCCATCGCCACGCTCGCCTGTCTGGCCCTCGTCTGCACCCTGGCTTACGTCCGGTGGGTGAACCCCGAGATCAACGCCCCCCTGGGCCTCGACCACTTCGACGAGGCCCGGGTGAGGTCCCGCGTCCAGGCCACGGCACAGCAGATGCTGGACAGCTCGGGCCGGTTCGACCTGCGCCTGGGCGAGTCCCTCGACGACGAGAAGCTGCAGCGGATGCAGCAGCTCTTCGGCATCCGGGCGGCCTGCTACTGGTCCCGGAAAGAGGTCCCCGTCCACCGGTGGGTCTACAAGGCCTACCCCCCGCAGAAGCTGTCCGACCTCCGGTTCACCTTGAATCAGCCCGAGTCTCCGCTTACGGTGGAGGTGGACAGCTCCGGGCAGATCCTCTCTCTCAAGATACCGCCTCACAAGCAGGCGGAAACGAGGAAGCTCACTCCGGACGAGGCCCGCGGCGTGGCGGAGGACGCCCTGCGCTTCGCGGGGGTGGACGTGGGCCGTCTTACCCTCACCGCCAGGACCCAGGGGGACGCGGAAGGACAGCAGACCTACAACTTTACGTGGAAGCAGCCCGTCACCAGTCTGCCTGGCCTGGTCTACCTCTTCACTGTCGAGCTCAGGTCCGGCTTTCTGACCACCCTATCAAAGGACATCCAATTTGCCGAGGAGGCGCCGCCGAACTTCGTCCAGAACCTCCTCCTCCCCCTCCTCACGGGGGCCACGTGGTTCTTCCTTGCCCTGGTCTTCCTCGCCCTCTTCATCCAGCGGCTCCGCCGCGACGAGGTGGACTTCAGGCGGGCCCAGAAGATAGGGCTCCTGGCGGGCGCTCTGGCCTTCCTGCGCATGATCAGCGAACCCTCGGCCAGCCTCATCCCGACCTTCATTGCCGCGGTCCTGGTGGGACTCCTGGCGGCCCTCTTCTTCGGCGTCCTGTGGGCCGTTGCCGAGTCCCTCCTCCGGGATGCCTTCAGCGACAAGCTTCGCTTCGTGGACCTCCTTTTCGACGGGCAGTGGCGGGTCAAGGAGATGGCCAGCCACCTCCTGTGGTCCGCCGCCTGGGCGGCCACCTTCCTCGGCATCCCCGTGGTTCTCCTGGCCGCGGCAACCCAGTGGCGGGACCTCTCCCTCGTGCTCATGCCCGTGACCATGGGCATGGGGAACATGCGCTTCCCGGGGAGCCTCGTGGGCAACGCCCTCCTGGGCCCCCTGCCGAGCGTCACCTTGGTGGGAACCCTGTTCCTCGGAGTGGCCTATCCCGTCCTCCGGGTCCGCTTCACGGCGGGGCGTTCGGCGGCCATCTTCTGCCTCCTTTTCGCCTGCGCCACGACGCAGCTCCTGTCCCTCGGCCCCCCGCTCATCGCCTTCGCCCTCGCCCTCCTCGTCGGGGGGGCCCTCTTCCTCACCATGGAGCGGAGCGGCATCCTTGCCGGCCTCATCCTCCTCTACGTTCCCCAGGCCATCCGGGGCGTGGCCCTCCTCCTCACGGCCCGGTACCCCACCGTCTCCATCCAGGGGTGGCTGGGGGCCGGCATCCTCGCGGCACTGGTCGCCTGGGCCGCGTGGGTGGCCCTCTTCGGGCGCTCCCAAGTGGGGCTCGAAACCTACGAACCCGAGTACCTCCAGCGCATCCGGGAGCGGGAGCGGTTCACGAGGGAACTGGAGATCGCCAAGGGGATCCAGGACCGGTTCCTCCCGAAGGAGACCCCTTGCATCCCGGGCTTCTCCCTGGCCACGCGCTGCGTCCCCGCCATGGAGGTGGGTGGGGATTACTACGATTTTCTCCCCCTGCCCGACGGCAAGTGGCTCCTCCTC
>JAKAJA010000268.1 GCA_021814085.1 Acidobacteriota bacterium
CATGAGCCGGACGGGACCCATGGGCATGCCGAAGGCGAGCATGGCCTTGTCCACGGCCTCCACCGGGATCCCTTCCAGGAGGAGGTAGGCCGCCTCGTTCATGTAGGGCATGAGGAGGCGGTTCACGAGGAAGCCGGGGCCGTCCTCGCAGGAGACGGGAACCTTCCCCATGGCCTTGGCGAGGGCGAAGACCGTGGCCACCGCCTCGTCGGAGGTCTTCTTGCCCCGGATCACCTCCACGAGGGGCATGCGGTTCACGGGGTTGAAGAAGTGCATCCCCACCACCTTCTCGGGATGCCGCGCCTCGGCGGCGATGTCGGTGATGGGGAGGGAGGAGGTGTTGGAGGCGAAGATGAATCGCCCGCCCGCCAGGCCTTCGAGGTCTTTCAGCACCTGGCGCTTCACGGGAAGCTTCTCCACCACCGCCTCGATGACCACGTCGAGGGTTCCGAAGCCGTCGTAGCTCAGGGTGGGGCTGATGCGGTCGAAGCGGAACTGGGCCTCGTGCCGCTTGAGCCGCTTGCGCTTCACCTTGGACTGGAAGATGCGGTTGGCCTCCGCGAGGCCCTTGCCGAGGAACTCCTCCTGGATGTCCTTCATGCGGACACTCAGTCCGCGGTCCGCCGCGAGCTGGGCGATGCCGCCCCCCATGACACCGGCGCCGAGCACGCCCACGCGGGAGACGGCCAGGGGTTTCACCTCGCCGGCGACCCCCGTGGCCTTCTTCACTCCCTCCATGAGGAAAAAGAGGTGGATGAGGGACTTGCTCGTGCCCGAGACGATGAGGGGGACGTTCAGGGCCGCCTCAACCTCGAGCCCCTGCTCGATGTCCATGGGGAGGGTCTTGCGGATGATGTCCAGGGCCGCGAGGGGCGCGGGGTACTGCCCCTTTGTGGCCTTGAGGACGGCCTCGCGGGACTTCTTGAAGACGAGGGCCCGGCCGAAGGGGGTCTTCTCCAGGATCCAGTTCATGGCGCCCTTGGGCTTGAAGGCCCTGGGCTTGAGGCCCTGGTGGGCGGCCTTGAGGGCGAGGGCCGCGGCCTCCTCGATGAGGAGGCCCGGGGGGACGCACGCGGAGACGAGGCCCATGCGAAGGGCCTTCTTGCCGTCCACCGTGGAGCCGTTGAGGATCATCTTGAGGGATTCCTGGAGGCCCACGGCGCGGGGCAGGCGCTGGGTGCCGCCGAAACCCGGGACGATGCCCAGCTTCACCTCCACGAGGCCCATGCTGGTCTTGGGGCTGTCCGTGGCGATGCGGTAGCCGCAGGCGAGGGCGAGCTCCAGGCCGCCCCCCACGCAAACGCCGTCGATGGCGGCCACGGTGGGGATGGGGAGCTTGGAGATCTTGTGGAGGACGAGCTGCCCGCGGCGGCCCGCGTCGAAGGCCACCTTCTCGTCCGTCACCCCCCGGATCTCGTTTACGTCCGCCCCCGCGATGAAGACGTCCTTCTTTCGGCTGGCGATGACGAGCCCCCTGAGGCGGCTGTCCTTGGCTACGTCCTCGAGGACGCGTTCGAGTTCCTCCATGACCGCCGCGGAGAGCTTGTTCACTTTCTCGCCGGGGAGGTCGAACCAGAGGATCCCCACCCAGTCGGGCCGGATGTCCAGCTTCAGCGCGCCCATCCCTACCTCCTCTCCACGAGCATGGCCACGCCCTGGCCCCCACCCACACAGAGGGAGGCCATCCCGGTGGACAGCCCCCGCTCCTCCAGTTCGTGGAGGAGGGTGAGGATGAGGCGGTTGGCCGTCTGTCCCACGGGGTGTCCCAGGGCGATGCCGCTCCCGTTGACGTTCGTTATGGAACGGTCGAGCTGCCCGAACCGGCCCTGGCCCAGGTGGGCTTGGCACCAGTCTTCCGAATCGAGGGCCTTCTCGCAGGCGATGAACTGGGCGGCGAAGGCCTCGTTGATCTCGTACAGGTCCACGTCCTTATAGGTCATGCCCATCTTCTTCAGCAGCTTCGGGATGGCAAACGCGGGACCCAGGCCCATGCGGGCCGGGTCGAGCCCCGCGGCGGTGAACCCCTTGACGCGGCCCATGATCCTCAGCCCTTCGGCCTTGGCTTTCTCCTCGCTCGCGAGGATGAGGCAGCTGGCCCCGTCGGTGATCTGGGAGGCATTGCCCGCGGTCACGGTCCCGTAGCGGCGGTCGAATGCGGGCTTGAGCTTCCCGAGGGCCTCCATGTTCTGGCCGTTCCGGATGCCGTTGTCCTCCTTGACCCACGTGGTGAACTTGGGCGGGAGGGGCACGGGGGCCATCTCCTTCAAGAAGCGTCCCCGCTTGGTGGCCGCCTCGGCGCGGTTGTGGCTGAGCATGGCGAGTTCGTCCTGCTCCTTGCGGGTGATGGAGAACTCCTTGGCGAGGATCTCCGCCGTCTCCCCCATGTTGATCTTGGTGTTGTAATCGGTAAGCCCCTGCAGGAGGCCGATGACGGGGCCGAAGTCGGAGGGGCGGAAGGAGGCCATGGCGCCGAGCTTCTTCCCCATGCCCTTGGCCATGCCCAGGGCGGTGAACTTGTCCTGGGCGCGGCGCTTGAAGAATAGGGGGATGTTGCTCATGGATTCCACCCCCCCCGCGGCGATGAAGTCCGCATCTCCCGTGGCGATTCGGTAGTAGCCGTCGGCGATGGACTCGATGCCCGAGGCGCAGTTGCGGGCCACGGTGGCGGCGGGAACCCGCTCCGGGACCTGGGCCAGGAGGGCGATGACGCGGGCCACGTTCGAGGCTTCAGGAGGGTTGCCGATGCACCCGAAGAAGACCTCGTCCAACCGGTCCGGCCTCACACCCGACCGGTAGAGGGCCTCCGTGAGGGCGATCCTGCCGAGTTCCTGGGCCGGGATGTCCTTGAACAGGGTGTTAAACCGGATATTCGGCGTCCGGGCGCCACCGACGATCACCACCTCTCGCATTGGTCACCTCGCTTGGCCAGAAGGTAGTATAGCCCATCCTGTGTCTGTGAGTAAAAACTCTCTCGATAGGGCGGCAAGGGCAACTTGACAGCCAACGGTCTGGGGTATAGTGTCACACTTTAATGTGAGTGAATAAACTCTTCCTGGGGGGGTGCCATGGACCTCATCATGGATGACCGCAAACGGGACACCAAGCTGCCCGCCATCCTTCGGGCCGCCCTAGAGCTGTTCACGGAGAAGGGCATCCACGCCACCACCACCAAGGACATCGCCAGGCGGGCGGGGGTCTCGGAGGGAGCTCTCTACAGGCACTACCAGAGCAAACAGGAGCTCGCCGAGGACCTCTACATCACGCACCTCTCCTATTTTACCGCCCAACTCGACCGGACCGTACTACCCCACGCGCGTTTTTCGGCCCGCCTGGAAGCGCTTGTGGATGGCTGCTTCAGGTTCTTCGACGAGGACAGGACCCTCTTTACCTACCTCATCCTGAGCGAGCATAACGAGCTGGGCCGGACGAGCAAGCGGGTGCGCCACCTCCGCCACTTAGTGCGGGACATCCTTACCGACGGGCGGGCTTCGGGGGATGTGCGCGAGGGGGACCTGGAGCTCTTCGGGGCCCTCGTCATCGGCGCCATCATCCGGGTGGCCATCTTCCGGATCTACGGGCTGCTTCAGGGGGACCTGAGGGGCCGGTCGAAGGACGTGGCGGAGGCGTGTCTCCGGGCCGTGGGGAAATAGGTCGGTCCCATTTTGGCAAAATAACGAAACCTACGTTTGTGGAGCCTTCCCGAATATTTGGGTCGGATCGGCGCCGCCGGGACCGGGCGACTCCTTTGTCAGACTCGCGATTCGAGGGCTCCAAGTACGTCTGTAGTACGAGTCGCCCTCATCTCGCTCGTCTTCCTCGGATTCATCCCGGTCGCGGCGGAACGCCCCTCCCCTCATCGGGTTAAGTTTGCATTGAACGGTGGAGGAGTGTCGGACGTCGTCAGCTCTCCCGACCGCGGCGGAATGCGCCCTCCCGACCCAAACAAGGCGTCGTGCTAGAACGACCGATGGCGAAGATAATCGTCAGCATCGGTCGCGGCGGG
>JAKAJA010000269.1 GCA_021814085.1 Acidobacteriota bacterium
AGCCACACGGCCTCGGCGGCGGCGAGCTGGAGGAGGGCCGGCCGGTAAGAGACCCCGCGCTGGAAAGCTGGCCGTGTCTCCGTGTCAAAGCCCAGGACGTGCGACCGGCGCAGGTGCTTCACGGCGGAGGGGACCTCCCTGTCGCTGTCCACCTGATGCACCGTCCCCTCATAGGCCCGGATGGGAAGCCCGTTGATGGCCTCCTTCTCGAGCTCGTGTGGCGGTGCAGGCGCGGGGGTATCTGGGCACATAGGGGCTCCTGGGTCGGGGTTGCTCTTTCCGGGTCTGGCCAAGGCCTCGCGGGAAGAGGGACATCATAGCGGGGCGCGGCGGGCGCAACAAGGGGGCAGTTGTCACCGTTCATCTCGGGCGTTATGCTCAGGACGTGAGGACGGAATAGAGACGGGCGAGCCAACCCGCGCCATTGACGCGGCTTGCCAGACAGTTGGAGGGTGGGGCGAGAAGGGGTGGACCGTGAAGAAGCCGTTGGTGTTACTTGCCACTGTCGCTTTGGCCGTGTGCGCCTCGGCCCAGATGGGCCATTCCGGCTACGCCCTGGCCAACGCCCCTTACTCCGAGGCCACCGATTTCGTCGATCGCCTGGGGGCGGGCAGCTTCGGTCGGGCCGCCGAAAACGTGGCGGATTCGGCCCGGGACACCCTGAAGGCCGAGTCCCTTGAGACATTCTGGATAGCTCTGCTGGAGCGGTACGGCCAGTACCAGGGGAACGAGATCCTGGGAGCCGACATCGACGGCGACCAGTGGCGCGTCCACGTGAAGTGCTCCTTCCAGAAGGCCAAGGTGGACGTGGTCGTGAGCTTCAACACGATCCAGGAGCTGGGCAAGGTGACGGGGATTACGGCTCGAAAACTCAAGGAAAGCGAGCTTCACTGAGGGGGCAGCCGTCAGAGGGCAGGAGTCAGGGGTCAGGAGTGAGGGAACAAATGCTCATGACTGTCATTGCGAGGAGGCCGGGAGGCCGACGTGGCAATCCCGATGTTTACGACGAGACTGCCGCGGTCGCTTCGCTCCCTCGCAGTGACAATGTCGGCGCCAGGAGTAAGGCGAAAGTCGGAAGGCGTCTCGCTTCTAGCGTCACTGAGGGGGCAGGGGTCAGAGGGCAGGAGTCAGGGGGCAGGAGAAAAGAGAATCGGGAGCGGGGAGCAGGGAGCAGGGAGCAGTTAGAAACCACTCTCCGCTCCCACCCCCGAACTCACCCCCGGCTTTTCAATTCCCCAACCCAAAACTCAAAACCCAAAACTCAAAACCAGGAACTCCTTGCGCTCGGCCCTCGGCCTATTTCTTCGCTGCGGCCTGCCTGGCGAGTATGGTCTCCATCTGATCCATGATCCCGTTCATTTCATCCATGGCGGCCTTGAAGGGCGCTCCCGTGGCCATGTCCACCCCCACGTCCTTGAGGAGGTCGATGGGGTACTTGGAGGAGCCCGAGGAGAGAAGCCTGAGGTAGGCGTCGCGGGTCTTGAATACGGGCGGCTTGCGGGCTTCCTCGGCGAGGATCTCCCTGCTGATGGCCGTGCTGGCGGTGAGGCTCGTGGCGTACTGGAAGATGTAGAAGTTGTAGGCCAGGAAGTGGTGGATGTACTCCCACTCCGCACCGCAGTAGGCATCCACCGCGCAGACGCCCTCCTTGTCCCCGTAGTATTCCCGCAGCAGGTCCAGGTACATCTTGGTGAGGGCGGCGCCCGTGATGGATTCGCCCCGTTCGGCCATCTGGTGGGCCTTGAGCTCGAACTCGGCGAAGAGAGTCTGGCGGAAGAGGGTCTGCCGGAAGCTGTCCAGGCGGGAGTTGAGGAGGAAGAGCCTGGCGTCGTCGTCCTTGGCGCTCGCGAGCATGTCCCGGAAGAGGAGGGACTCGTTGAGGGTGGAGGCCACCTCGGCCACGAAGATCGCGTGCTCGCTCGTGACGTAGGGCTGGTGGTGGTTGGAGAGGTAGTAGTGCATGGAGTGGCCCGACTCGTGGGCCAGGGTGGAAACGTCCGTGTAGCGACCGTTGAAGTTGAGGAGCTGGTAGGGGTGCGCGTCGAAGGCCGCCCCTTCGCTGTAGGCCCCGCTCCTCTTACCCGGAGTCGGGAACCAGTCCACCCAGCGGCTGCCGTACCCCTTCTTCAGGGTGGCGACATACTCCGGGCCCAGGGGGGCGAAGGCCTTGAGGGTCATGTCCATGGCCTGCTCGGGGGTGAAGCTCATCTCCACGCTCTTCACCGTTGGGGTGTACAGATCCTCGTACCGCAGTTTGTCGAGGCCCATCATCTTCTGCCGCAGCCGGAGGTACCTGTGGAGGGTGGGCAGGTTCTCGTGGGTGCTCTTGATGAGGTTCTCGTAGACGGCCACGGGAACGGCGTTCTCGTCGAGGGCCGCCTCGACGCACGTCTTGTAGCCCAGCACGTCCCTGGTGAACATGTGCTGCATGACCTGGCCGTACATGAGGCTGCCGATGGTTCCCTCGTAGGCGGCGTATGCCGAGAAGAAGGCCTTGAAGGCGGCGTACCGGTCCTCCTTCACGGTGGAGGATCGGACCTTGGCGAAACCAGATGGGTCGAGGGTCACCTTCTCTCCCGTGCTCAGGGTGACCTCGGGGTAGGGGAAGTCGGCCCCCGTGAACGTGCCGTAGACATTGTCCGGGGTGGCCTGCATGTTGCCGGCCTGGGCCAGGACCTTCTCCACCTCGGGGCTCCGGGTGTGGGCCTTGAGCCGGAGGATGTTGTCGACGTAAGGCCTGTAAGGCTTGAGCCCCGGCTCGGAGGAGAAGAAGGCCTCCACCTTGGCCGCATCGATGGCGAGGATCTCGGGCTGGATGAATGCCGTGGCGGCCTTGTAGGCGTTCATGAGCTGCTCGGCTTCCTGGAAGAGGGCCGCGTTGTCGGCCACCCGCGTGTCCTCGTCCCGCAGCTGCATGGCGTAGACATAGAGGCGGACCACCTCCTTGCGGAGGTCCATCTCGGTGGAGAGTCCCTTGAGGAGCGTCGCGCCCGACTCACCGAGCTTGCCGTTGAAGGCCGCCATCTCTGGAAGGCGCTCGGCCACCTCGGCCTTTTTCGCCCGCCAGGCATCTCTGCTCGCGTACAGGTCCGTCAGGTTCCACTTGTACTGGTCTGCGATTTCGGACCGGTCCTTCGCCGCCGCGTTGGCGCCGACGGCGAGGCCCAGCAGGGCCGCGGTCAGAAGGACGGCCGAAACAATTCTTCTGGTGCTCATGTGGAGGTACCTCCCTTTCAGGCGTCAGGAGTCAAGTGAGGGGATCGGGAGCGGGGAGCAGGGAGCAGGGAGCAGGGAAGACGAACACCTTGGCCGCCCGTCCCCGCTCCCTAATCCAAATTCCGTAATCCAAAGAGGTCCTTCGCCCAGCCCTCAGCCTACTTTTTCGGCTTCGCCGCCCCCTTGTTCAAGATGGTTTCCATCTCGTCCATGATGCCGTTCATCTCGGCGATGGCCGCGTTGAAGGGGGCGCTCGTGGTCATGTCCACCCCGGCGTCCTTGAGGAGGTCGATGGGGTACTTGGAGGAGCCGGAGGAGAGCATCTTGATGTAGGCGTCGCGCTCCTTCGTGGAGGGCTTCTTCTGGGCCGCCTCCTTGCGGATCTGGTCGGCGATGGAGGTGGAGGCCACGAGGCTCGTGGCGTACTGGTACACGTAGAAGCCGCGGTAGAAATGGGGGATGTAGGCCCACTCGTTGGCGTAGAGGTCGTCGATCTTGCAGACCCCCGTCGCATCGCCGTAGTACGTCTTCAGGAGCTCCAGGTAGAGCTTGTTCAGGGTGTCCCCCGTGAGGGGCTTCCCCGCCTCGGCCATCTCGTGGATGAGCATCTCGAACTCGGCGAAGAGGGTCTGGCGGAAGAGGGTCTGGCGAAAGCCGTCGAGGCGCTCGCCCAGGAGGTACAGGCGTGTCGCGTCGTCCTTGTACTGGCCCAGGGCCGTGTGGAAGAGGAGGTTCTCGTTGAGGGTCGAGGCCACCTCCGCCACGAAGATGGAGTAGTGGGC
>JAKAJA010000270.1 GCA_021814085.1 Acidobacteriota bacterium
CGTGCGCTCGGGCAGGGTGAGGAGTGTGTACTTCCCGGCGTCCACGGCGTTGTAGAAAGATTCCACCGAGGGGGTAGCGGAGCCGAGCAGCACGGGCACGCGGGCCTGAACGCCCCGGAGGACGGCCATGTCCCTCGCGTGATACCGGGGGAACTCCTGCTGCTTGTAGCTCCCGTCGTGTTCCTCATCCACCACGATGAGCCTCAGATCGGGCAGGGGCGCGAAGAGGGCGGATCGGGGTCCGATGACGAAGCGCGCGCCGCCTTGGGCCGCCCTCTTCCACTGCCTGACCCGCTCGTGCTCCGTCATGGAGGAATGGAGGATGGCGACGTCGCTTCCGAATCGCTCCAGCAGGCGGCGGGCGAGCAGGGAAGCCAGAGATATCTCGGGAACGAGGTAGAGGGCCGAGCCTCCCGCGCAGGCCACCTGCTCCATGAGGCGCATGTAGACCTCGGTCTTGCCCGAACCCGTCACCCCGAAGAGGAGGAATGTCTCGTGCCGGCGGGCGAGAGCCGCCTCACCGACCCGGGAAATGGCCTCCGCTTGGGCGGCCGTCAGAGTATGGGGCGACGCCTGTCCGGGGAGCTTCGCGGGCAGGAGGTCGAAGAGCTCCACCCACCCCGTTTCGGCCATCTCCTGGAGGACGAACTGCTGGACTTTGGCCAAGGCCGCCACCTGGCCTATGGTTGGGAAGCCCCGCTCCGCGAAGTCCAGGAGCACGCGCAAGGCCTTTGCTGCCTGGCGGGGCGTGGAGAGGTCGTCGGCCCGCGCCGCCGCCTCCTCCTTGGGAAGAAGCAGCGCGACGCGGTCTCGGCCGGCATAGCGCCGTCGCGCTTTCCACGACGTCTCCTCCTCCACCCAGCCGTCCAGGACCGCCCGGCCGATGACCTCATCGGCGCCCGTACCCAGGGCGGCCCGCAATGAAACAAGGCCCCTGGGCCCGCCTCTCAGCGTGTCAAATAGGGGAGTGAGGTCGCCGGGCTCGCCGGACGGGGGAGGGTCCGCCAGACGGTATTTGGACCTGGGGGTGGGATCGAGGCCCGATGGATAGGCGCACTTCAAGACCGAGCCCCACGAGACGAGGTAGTAGTCGGCGATCCACTTGGTGAAGTCCAGGATGTCCGCGGCGAAGAGTGGGATCTTGTCCATGACCTCGCGGATGGGCCGGAGGGCCTCCGGCACCTTCGCATCTGGGTCACTTACCACGTATCCGATGATTTCGGACCGGCCGAAGGGAACCCTCACGCGGCACCCGGGGACGGGGACTTCCAACCCTTCAGGGATCAGGTAGGAAAAGGAAGGCCGGGGAGGAAGCGGCAGGGCCACCTGCACCACGCGGCGGCGCCCTCCTTGCGGGCTGGCCTGGGTCATGACGTAGAGGCCTGCTCCGCCGGGCCTGTACAGGCGGCCAGGAGGAGGCCCCGCAGGGCGGCCACGTCACCTTCGAGAGACACGGTCAGCCTCGGGTAGATCAGGGGCGGGCGGCCGGGCCACGCCGGGGCCCATTTCACGGCGTCCTTCTCCGTGGTGAGGACGGCCATGGCACCGGCCTCCTTCGCCGCGCCGAGAATGCGGCGGAGCCTTCCTTCGGTTGGGGGCGCGTGGTCGGGGAACGCGATGGCGTGGGAGAGGCTCAGGCCGAGGGCCTGCGCCTGCGCGAAAAAGGCCCACGGGTTCCCGATACCGGCAAAGGCCACCAGGGGCGCCCCGGCCAGTTGATCCCACGAAAAGAAATCGGAGCCTCCCTGGGGAATGGGGTCCCAACCGAAGCGCGCCGCCACCACCGGACGGCCCTCCGCGGTGGGCACAAGGAAAGGGGGCAGGTCTTGCGTGGACCCCCGCGTGACCACGAAGGCCGAGGCCCTCCGGGCCGCCGATAGGGGTTCGCGCAGGCGCCCTGCGGGCGGCGCATGGAGGTCGAAGGGGCGGGAGGCGTCCACGAGGAGCAGGTCCACGTCCCTGTGCACGCGCAGGTGTTGGAACGCGTCGTCGAGGAGGAAAACCGAACACTCGTCCAGCACCAAGGCCGCCGCTTCCTCCCGGCGCTCGCCCACGGCGATGGGAACTCCGGGCAGACTTCTGGCCAGCAGGACCGCCTCCTCGCCCACCTGGCCGGGCAAGTCCGCCGCGTGAACCCGCCTTGCGCCATGGGTGGTGCGGCCGTATCCACGCAGGAGGACGGCGGGCCTCTGCCCCTCCTCCTGGAGCAGGCGGGCGATGGCAACGGTGAGGGGAGTCTTCCCCGTGCCCCCGAAGGTGAGGTTGCCGACGGCGATCGCGGGACGGCCCAACCTGATAGGGCGGTGGCAGCATTTATAAAACCCGGCCCGAACGCGCGCCAGGCCGAGGAAGGCCACCCCCAGGGGCCATAGGAGGAGGGAGATGGTGGGTGGCTTGGGGCGGAAGGTTGCGTCCGTCAAAATAAGGCCTCCTCAGTTGCCCGGCGTCATTCTCACATCCCCAGGTATCGCGCGTAGAGGGCCCGGGCGCGAGCAGGGTCGTCGGTCTTCTGGATGAGGGCCCGGCCGTCGGCGTAGACCGTCACGGGGTGGCCCTCCCAATCCGTCTGAAGGAGGTAGGGGTTGGCGAAAACGTCTCCCGCCGAGGAGAACCGGGCTTCGAGGGCCTTCAGATCCAGGTGAGTGCCCTTGGGTGCGAGAATCATCACGCCGTCCCTTCCGCATACGCGGTGGGTCCTGCTGCCCGCCTTTTCATCGAGGTAGTCGAAGCGACGGTCCTTGCAGCACGGACATCTCGGGGCCCTGGAGACGTTGGCTCGGCCGAAGGTCCAGGAGAGCATGTCGAGGGTGAGCATCCCCCTGACGCGGAGGTCGGCGCGGCCCGCCAGGACCTTGATGGCTTCGCCCGCCTGCAGGGAGGCGACGGCGGTGGCGGCGGGGCCGAGAATGCCCGCCGTGTCGCAAGTGGGGGCCGAACCCGGGGGCGGCAAGTCGGGGAATAGGCATCTCAGGCAGGGCGTGCTGCCCGGTAGAACGGTCATGACAGAGCCCGATGTTCCCACTGCCCCCGCGTAGATCCAAGGCTTTCCCGAATCCACCGCGGCATCGTTGAGCAGGAATCGGGTCTCGAAATTGTCGGTCCCGTCGAGCACGAGGTCGCACTCCGCGAAGAGCCGTCGGGCGAGTTCCCCGTCCAGGTCCTCGTTCAGAGCCTCCACATCGAGGTCCCCGCGGACGTCCCGGAGATGGGAGGCGGCGGCGATGGCCTTGGGAAGCCGCCGCGCCGCGTCGGCTTCCGTGTAGAGGAGCTGCCGGGGAAGGTTGGAAGGTTCCACGAAGTCGCGGTCCACCAGGAGGAGGCGCCCCACTCCCGCCCGGGCCAGGAGGGCCGACGACGCGCAACCCAGCGCGCCGATCCCCACGACCGCCGCGGAGGAGGTCCCCAGCTTCTCTTGGCCCTCCCGGGCCAGCCAGGGGAGGAGAATCTGCCGGGAGTAATCGGGCGTCATTGGACGAACCGGCGGCCACGAACGTTGGCCGCCAGTCCCACGAAGAGGGTGAGGCCCATGAGGGACGAGCCTCCGTAGGAAAGGAAGGGGAGGGGAATGCCGACGGTTGGGACGAGACCGAGGACCATGCCCACGTTGATGGCCAGGTGGTAGAGGATGACCGCGAAGGCGCAGAGGACCAGGTACCGTCCCTCCAGATCCCGCGCGACGAGAAGGGTGCTTAGGAATCTCCAAAGAAGGGCCAGGAATAGGCCGAGCATGGCCGTCGAGCCGAGAAATCCCGTCTCCTCGCAGATGACGCCGAAGATGAAGTCGGTATGGGGGGCGGGGAGAAAATTGAGCCGGTTTTGGGTGCCCGAATACAGGCCCTTTCCGGTCGTCTCCCCCGATCCCACCGCGATGCGGGCCTGGTGGACCTGGTACCCCGCGCCCCTCGTTTCGGTCGTGGGATTGACGAAGGTGAGTATCCGCTCTTTCTGGTAGGGCTTGAAGAAAGTAAACCAGCCCAGCACGAGGAGG
>JAKAJA010000271.1 GCA_021814085.1 Acidobacteriota bacterium
CTTCACGGGGGGCAAGCTCAAGGCGGCCTACGAGGCGTCCAAGTTCGGCATGGAGGCCGCCCAGCGCACCTCCGAGTTCGCCGAGTCGAGCCTGGTGAAGGGTGTGACGGAGGCCTTCTACGGGAGCCTCCTCGCCAGGCAGGCCGTGGGGGTCATGGCCGAGGCCGCCAAGACGGCCCGGGCGCACGTGGAGCAGGTGGAGGCCATGCACAAGCAGGGGCTCGTCCTCGACTCGGACCTCCTGCGCATCCGCGTGTTCGCCGCCGATATGGACCAGCAGGCCTCCTCCCGGAGCTCCGACGAGAAGGTGGCCCGCGCCTACCTTGCCTACGCCATGGGGACCGAGGGAGACGTGGAGCCGCAGGGCTCTTTCTCGCCGCCCACCGATCCCCTTCCGACACTGGAGGAGGCGGAGAAGTCCGCCGTGGAGCGCCGGGGCGATCTCAGGGCCATGGCCCTGCAATCCCAGCAGGCCCTGCGCGGGGTTACCATGGCCAAGGCTGACTACTGGCCCCAGGTGGGCGTCCTGGCCTCCTACGAGCAGGACACCATGGCCTGGAGCCCTTCGGCCTGGGGCGACAACTGGATGCTCGGCGTCCAGGTGAAGATCCCCATCTTCGACGGGGGCGCCCGCGCGGGCCGCGTCGAGACCGCCAAGGCCCAGGAGATCCAGGTACAGCAGGCCCTCCTCGACCTCCAGCAGAAGGCCAGGATCGACGCGAAGAGCGCCTGGTTGCGGGCCAAGAGCGCGGCGGAGCGGGTCGCCGTCACGGCCGACTCGGAGGCCCAGGCCCGAGAGGCACAGAGGATAGTGTCCCTGCGGTACAACGAGGGCATGGCCACCATCACCGAACTCCTGGATGCGGAAACGGCCCTCACCAGCGCCGCTCTCACGAGGGCCCAGGCCATCCATGACGAGATCGTCGAGCGGGCGCGCCTTTCGTGGGCGATGGGGAAGTGATGAACCGGGAGCGGGGAGCAGGTAGCCGGGAGCGGGGCGTGTTGACCCCTCCCTGCTCCGCGCTCCCCGCTCCCGCCAGGTCTTTTGGGAGTCGAGTGATGAAGAAAGCACTTATGATCCTTACCGGCATGGCCGCCCTTCTCGCGCTCACCGCGTGCGGGCACAAGGTGGAGAAGCGCGAAACGGGTCCCAAGGTGGCCGTGACGACCGTCGCGGCGGCGGAGCAGAGCCTGCCCTCGGCGGAGGAGTACGTGGGCAACATCCGGAGCCGCCAGGCGGTGGTCATCTCCACCAAGATGATGGGCCGCGTGGTGAGGTTCTTCGTGGATGAAGGCCAGGCCGTGACCAAGGGGCAGCCCCTGGTCGAGGTGGACGCCGCCGAAGCCCAGAGCGCCTACTCCCAGTCCAAGGCCGGCCTCGATGCCGCGGACGTGGCCGTGCGGAACGCCGAGAGGGATTACGGGCGGTTCAAGGCGCTCTACGAGCAGAAAGCCGTCACCAAGCACCAGCTCGAGCAGGTGGAGATGGGGCTGGCCGGGGCCAAGGCCCAGAAGGCGCAGGCCGATGCCAACCTCAAGATGTCGGGGACCCTCCTGTCCTATGGGAAAATCTTGGCGCCCGACGCGGGAATCGTCACCAAGAAATGGATGGATGCGGGGAGCATGGCCTTCCCCGGCGCTCCCATCCTCACCGTGGAGAACCCCAAGGACCTGGAGGTTTCCGTCTCCGTGGCCGAGGAGAGATCGCGGCAGATCGCGGCGGGCCAGCAGGCCCAGGTCACGGTGGATTCCCTGGGGAAGACCATCCAGGTCCCGGTCACGGCGGTGGTCGGCGCGGCGGACCCCATGACCCGCACGTCCACCGTCAAGCTGTCCATCCCCGAGGGGTCGGGTCTTGCCCCTGGGCAGTTCGCCCACGTTCGCTTCGATGCCCTCTCCACGAAGTCCCTTGCCGTTCCCGCTTCCGCCGTCCACTCGGAGGGCCAGATGGACGGCGTCTTCGTGGCCGACCAGGGGCTGGTTCGCCTGCGCTGGGTCCAGCTGGGCCAGCGCGGCCCCGAGATGGTCCAGGTCCTGAGCGGCCTCAATGCCGGCGAGCGCGTCATCGTCCCCATTCCCCCTGGCCTCAGTGACGGACAGCCCGTGGAGGCCACCGCCTCCAACGCCGAGGTGCGGCCATGATCAAGGTCGGACCCTCGGGCCGGATCGCGCACTATTTCCTGAACAACCGGCTCACCCTACTCTTCGTCATCACGGCCCTCATCGCGGGCGTCTTCGCCGTGATGATGACGCCCCGGGAGGAGGAGCCGCAGATCAAGGTCCCCATGGTGGACATCTTCCTCCCCATGCCGGGCGCCTCGCCCCAGGAGATCGAGCAGCGCGTCGTGACCCCCATGGAAAAGCGCATGTGGGAGATCTCCGGGGTGGAGTACGTCTACTCCACTTCCTCCGCCAACATGGGCATGGTCATCGTGCGCTTCAAGGTGGGGACCGACGCCGATTCGGCGGTCCTGAAGATCTATGACAAGGTGGCCGGGAGCCTCTACGATGCCCCGCAGGGGGCCATGATGCCCCTCATCAAGCTGCACGGCATAGACGACGTGCCCGTCCTGGCCCTTACCCTCTGGGGCAAGGGCTACGACGCCTACACCCTCACGCGCCTGGGACACGAAGTGGAGATGCAGCTCCGGGCGGTGCCCGACGTGGCCCAGGTTGACGTCATCGGCGGCCAGGAGCGCGAGGTGCGAGTGGTCCTGGACCCCGTGCGCATGGCGGCCCACGGCGTGAACCCCCTCTCCATCGCCCAGTCGCTCCAGGCCTTCAATTCCCGCCTGCCGGCGGGAGACCTGGTGAAGGACAACAGGGAGATCCGCCTGGAGGTGGGCTCCTGGCTGAAGAATAAGAACGACGTCGCCTCCGTCCTCGTCTCCTTCGCCAACGGCCATCCCGTCTATCTGGGCGACGTGGCTCGCATCGAGGATGGCCCGCCCGTTCCGGGCCAGTACGTCCTCTTCGGCGTGGGCCCGGCGGCGAGCGAGAAGGGCATCGCCAAGGACGCCCACGGGCAGCACCCCGCCGTCACCATATCGGCGGCCAAGCGGCCGGGGGTGAACGCCTCGGCCCTGAATGAGCTGCTCCTCGAAAAGGTGCGCGGGCTCAAAGGCAACCTTCTGCCCTCGGACCTGAACGTCACGGTGACGCGCAACTACGGTGAGACGGCCGCGGAAAAGTCCAACGAGCTCATCAAGCACCTCATCCTCGCCACCCTCGCCGTGGTCCTCCTCATCGGCTTCATGCTGGGGTGGAAGGAGTCCCTCGTGGTGGGCATCGCCGTGCCCGTCACCCTGGCCCTCACCCTCCTCATCTACTACCTGAGCGGCTACACGCTGAACCGCGTCACCCTCTTCGCCCTCATCTTCTCCATCGGCATCCTGGTGGACGACGCCATCGTGGTGGTGGAGAACATCTACCGCCACTTCACCATGCGCGACGGCCGCAGCCTCACGCGCAAGGCCATCGAGGCCGTGGACGAGGTGGGCAACCCCACGATCCTCGCCACGTTCACGGTCATCGCGGCCATCCTTCCCATGGCCTTCGTGCGCGGCATGATGGGACCCTACATGCGGCCCATCCCCGTGGGCGCCAGTGCCGCCATGCTCATCTCCCTGGTGGTCGCTTTCATGGTTTCGCCGTGGGCCGCCTTCCGCCTCCTCAAATCCCACGCCCAGCATAAGGAGGGCGAGGGGGGGGAGAGTCCGCACGGCATCATGGACAAGCTTCTCCTGACGTACCGCAAGATCATGACCCCCCTCACCCACGACACCCGAAAGGGAGTGATCTTCCTCGTCGTCACCGTTGTCCTCCTCCTGGCCTCCGTGTCCCTGGTCATCTTCAAGGTCGTAAAGGTGAAGATGCTGCCTTTCGACAACAAGAGCGAATTCCAGGTCATGGTGGACATGCCCCAGGGCACCCCGCTGGAGGAGAGCCTCCGGGCGGCCCAGCAACTCGCCCAGAAGCTCACGGAGA
>JAKAJA010000272.1 GCA_021814085.1 Acidobacteriota bacterium
CTGGGGGGAAGAGGTCGCGCAACACCTTGCCCGCCAGCTCCACCGGGGCGTCGCAGCCGAAGAGGTGGGCGAAGGCCGGGTTCATGAAGAGGGCGCTGCCCCCGGACGCGAAGAGGGCCAACCCATCGATGCTGGCGTCCATGGCCTTGTAGAGGGTGGTGAGCTCCTCCTCGGCCAGTTTTCTCTCCGTGATGTCCCGCCTGCCGAGCACGACCCCAGAGGCCTTGCCCGAGATCGTGAGGGGAGTCGCGGATAGGTTGTACCAGCGAGGCTTTACAGGGCCGGTCTGGGCATATTCGAGGGAGAAGCTATTGCGGCGGCTGCCCAGCACGGCCTGGACACCCTCGAGCTCTTTCGCCGCCGCCCCGTTCCCCGATTGCCTGTGTCCTTCCAGCACGGCCAGATAGCTCCCGCCGACCTCAAACCCGGCCGCCGGGCCGCAAGTCCCCGCGTCGAAATCCCAGGCCCTGTTCACGACCCGGATGACCCCCCTCTCGTCCAGGACGCAGATCTGGGTCTGCTGGGAATCGAGGGTCGCCCTGGTCATGGCTTGGGCGATGTCGCGGCCAGTGACGTCCCTGAATACCCCGCGGAACCCCGAGGGCCGTCCGTCCTCGCCTAGGGTCAGGGCCGCCGAGATCTCCATCTGGCTGACCTTGCCGTCCCCGTGCACTACCCCGCAGACCACCGGCTGTGGGGCGCTGCCTGTGAGGAGGGCCCGCTCCAGGACGCGGCGCACCTCGACGCCCGACTCCGGCAGGGCCAGATCGCAGGCGTTCTTGCCGAGTAGGGTGTTCACGGACCTCCCGAGGAGATTGGCCAGGGTCTCGCTGACCATGGTGAGCCGGGCCCCGGCATCCATCTCGAAGTAGCCTTCGCCGATGGCATCGAGGAGAGACGCCAACCGCCGTTCCCCACCGGGCTCCGACGGCGGCTCGCCCGAGGTGCACACCGGCGGCGCCTCGCTGGGAGCAGGCCGCTCGCGCCTTTTCGGAGGAACCTTTCTCTCGTTTTTCTTCACCTGGTCCGCCCTTCGCTGCCGGCTCAGGCCTTCAGGGGATACAGGCCTTTAGAATCGTCTGGGTATTTCCCCCCGATGGCACTTGGTGATTCGTTTGGATTTTATCACAAATCGGGGTCCTCGGCCGAAGGCGCACGAGGAGCGCGCGGGGTCACCGTGGCACACGCCGCCTGGAAGCTTGGACACCCGCGCATGCCCCCATTGTCCGGGCGCCGATTGGCCTCGCGCTTTGCAGTTTCTTTAGGTGTCAGCCGTGCAGAAGGGTCTTGGCCATCTCCACGATCCCCGCTTCCATGTCTGGGCCGAGGGAATTCTTCACGGCGAAGAGCTGGAAGTAGAGCAGTTCGTTGAGATCTTTCACGAGGGCCTCCTCGCGCCCATCGGGAAGCTCCGCAAGGCGGGAGAGGAGGGTCTCTTCGGGCAGGGTCCCCTCCGCGCGAAACCCCATGCCGGCGAGAACGGAACTTCCCGGCTCCAGCCCCTTGAAAAAGGCACCCAGAATGACCTCGACCTTACTCCCCACCTCCATGGTCAAGGCCTGGTAGATGGTGGAGAAAACGCCGTTGTAGCTCTCGATTCGGGAGAGCAGGGCCTTGCGCTCCGCCGGGGCGAGAGCGGCGGAGCCCACGGGGAGCGGCTCGAGGTCAATGGGCTTGGGCGCACGCACGAGGCCCGCGGCGATGAGAGAGGCCACCGCTTTCTTTCCCTCCAGGTCTCCCACCTTTGCCCGCGCTACCACATCGATGAGGGTGCGGTGCCCCGTGACCTGGCTCAGGACCTGCTCTTCTTCGAAGGAGAGGGTCGTGGACGCCGTCACCTCCTCGGCCATCTCCAGAATCGCGTCGGCCGGGGGCACCCGATCCTTGATGCGGGTCCATTCGTCGATCCGGCGCGTGGCCTCCATGACATAGTTCGTTGTGGACATGGGCAGGGCGAGGATGAAGGGCGGGAGGGTCTCCCCGTTCACGAATCCGAAGTGGCCTCGCCCCAGGGTGAAGACGTGGAAGATCGTGTCCTCCACGCACCTCGTCCATTGGTCCCTGAACTCCTCCGGAGTGAGGCCTGACGCGTCGAGGAGTATCTTCAGCGCGTCGTCGCCGTTCCTCAGCGCCTTCGCTGCCTGGACGAGGTCCTCCTCCGTGAGGAACTGTCGCTTGAGGAGGTAGGCGGCGAGGGAGGCCCTGGGCTCCTCGCTGGCCGCAAAGACGAGGCTGCCGTTCTGGAAGAAAAAACCCCACTTGGTCTGGTCCTGGACGATGAGGGCGCCGCTCTTCTTGCTCGCCGAGAGGAACAGGAAGACATCGTTGAGGCTCAGCACGGAGAGGTCGCCCTCGAATTGCACCGTCTGTCCCCCGCTGCGCTGGAAGTGGCCGTCCATGACGGCATCGAGGGACTCGCACTCGTGGAACCGAGTGAGCATTTGGGGCATCTGCCCCGACTCGATGTCGATGTAGACGGGAGACAGGACGAGGCAGCCCGAACGGATGTGCACCACCGCTTCCCGGGCCTTGCCGAAGATCTCCTCCACGGCCTCCCTTGGAACCTGGATGGACCCGTCCGGCTGGATGGGGATCGTCTTACGCAACGTGGCCTCCCTTGTTCATGCTACAGGCCAGCGCTTTGGCCTGTCAATGAAAGGGAGAGGTCTCCCCCCGGAGGCCCGCGACCCTCCACATCCCGACGCACCGCCTTGCCGCCGGGGATGGACCGTTCTACCATGGCCGGAGAGGAGAACCTATGGGAGCAGATTTCGACCCCTCCAAGGAACGCCTGGTCGCGGGTCTCATGTCGGGGACCTCGGCGGACGGCGTGGACGTGGCGCTCGTGCGCATCGACGGCAGCGGCGTGAACGTTTCCGTATCCCTCGTGGCCCATGACGTCCTC
The DNA here is from genome assembly GCA_021814085.1 of Acidobacteriota bacterium. Classification (GTDB taxonomy): domain Bacteria; phylum Acidobacteriota; class UBA4820; order UBA4820; family DSQY01; genus JAKAJA01. Next base: position 2,906 of record JAKAJA010000272.1, read on the forward strand.
AAATTCTCCACCGCGGTCCGCCAGCGAATCCAGTCCTGCCAGGGCGCTGCCGCCGGGAGCGCCCGGGATATCACCCTCCTGGACGCCTACGTGGGAGAACTCTTCGCCCACGCCCTTCTCCACCTCTGCAAGAAGGCCGGGATCGGGCCCGAGGAGGTCTCCGCCGCTGGCTCTCACGGGCAGACCCTCTACCACAACCCGACGCCCACTCCTCTACCCGGCTTCACCGTCACCAGTTCCCTCCAGGTGGGAAACCCGTCCGTCATCGCGGAACGGACGGGGATCACCGTGGTCTCCGATTTCCGCTCACGGGACATGGCGGCGGGAGGCCAGGGCGCGCCCTTGGCACCCTATCTCGACTACATCCTCTACCACCATCGATCGCGCAGCCGAATCATTCTCAATATCGGGGGCATCTCCAACCTCACGGCCATGCCCGCGGGAGCGGGGCTCGACGATCTGATCGCCTTCGACACGGGACCCGGCAATTGCCTTATGGACCTGGCCGCGTGGCATTACTCGGGTGGCAAGCAGACGTTCGATAGTGACGGCGCCATGGCGCGCAAGGGGACCGTAGACACCGACATGCTGGCGGCCCTCCTCGACCACCCCTTCATCAAGAAGGCCCCTCCCAAGTCCGCCGACAAGGAGGAGTTCGGCACATCTTTCCTGGACCAGATCCTCCTGCGTCACGCGGGCATGCCTGCGCAGGACATCCTGGCGACCCTGGCGGCCTTCACCGTCAAGTCCATCAATTCGGCCATCCTGGAATTCTGCATCCAATCGGCCCGGTACGAGGAGATCATCGTGAGCGGAGGCGGAGCCAACAACCCCGTCCTCATGGAGAGCCTGCAGGCCGCACTCCCCAAGCTCATCATCACCCGGTCCGATGAGTACGGCATCCCGGGAAAGGCCAAGGAGGCCGTGCTCATGGCGGTTCTCGCTGACGCTACCGTGCACGGCTGGCCCTCCAACGTCCACGCCGCCACGGGCGCCCGCCATCCTGCCGTTCTGGGGAGCATCACGCCAGGAGGTTCCTTCTTCGAGAAGGCCCCGACGAGGACAGGCCTTGAGTGAGGG